>CAYXKI010000167.1:0-3502 GCA_964465095.1 uncultured Ruminococcus sp. | reverse complement strand
TAGTACACAATCTGCGGTACCAGTCTGCCCCAGTTAATGGAGTTTGCACTGGAGAAGGTCATGCCACCCTGTTCCAGCTTAGAAAGCACCTCACCATCGGTGAAAATCTTCTTTACGCCACTCTGACAATCGTCAAAATTGCCCTTTACCGCACAAACGGTAACATTTTCGCCCTCCTGGGTCACCATCTGACGCTTCTGCATATCGCTGACACCGTCTTCCGGATAGAACACCATAATCTCTGTGCCCGGAACGTCTTTGAATCCCTCCAGAGCAGCCTTTCCGGTATCCCCGGAAGTTGCAACCAGAATGACAACCTTTTTGTCCATGTTCAGCTTCTTTACTGCAGTTGTCAGGAAATACGGCAGAATCTGAAGTGCCATATCCTTAAAGGCACAAGTCGGACCATGCCAGAGTTCCAGCATATAAGTGCCCTCAAAAAGATGCGCAATTTCTGCGATGTTTTCTGTTTCAAATGCTTTTGTTGTATAGGCGCTCTCTGTGCAATAAGCAAGTTCTGCCTCTGTAAAATCGGTCAGATACTTTGAGAAAACATACGCTGCACGTTTTGCATAACTCTTATCCGCCAGACCTTTCAGTTCCTCCATGGAAATGGACGGAATGGACTCCGGTACAAAAAGACCGCCCTCTGTAGAAATTCCCTTTGCGATTGCAGCCGCACTCTCTACACGAATGCTGCTGTCTCTGGTGCTCTTGTAAAACACTATTACCACCCTTTTTCCGGCAGATTTCTTCCACCTGTTCAAAATATAAAATCACTGCCTGTTGCATCAAATGCATTTTCCAGATAATCCACACCAAGTACACGTATCCCCTGCAACTCCACCGTGGCAATGTCAAACCGTGGCTGAAGTTCTGTGGGATGTTCTGCGCACCAAAGTGCAGCCGCCTGGATCAGGCGTGCTTCTTTTGCATCTGTTACTGCGTCAAATCCGGAATACCAACTCCCGGGCTTTCGGGTCTTTACCTCCACAAAGGCAAGATATTCCTGATTTTCAGCGATAATGTCTATTTCTCCCCCTCGGATACAAAAATTCCGCCGGACAATGCGATAGCCGTGTTCCACAAGCCAATCACACACCACAGACTCTCCAAGGGATCCGATTTCTCGTTTTTTCATTTTTGATATAACTTTTTCAGAAAACTGGGACGATGTGCCGGGCACGGTCCATATTGCAGAATCGCCTCGCAATGTGCCTTTGTTCCATAGCCCTTATGCTTTGCAAATCCATACTGGGGATACTTCTCGTCCAGTTCGTATAAAGTTCTGTCTCTGGTAACCTTTGCAAGAATGGATGCTGCTGCAACAGAAGCAGAGCTTGCATCCCCTTTCACAAGGGTCTCTGCCGGCACAGGAAGCGTCGGGAGACGGTTTCCATCTACCAGAACAAGTCCCGGCGACAGCACAAGTCCCACAACCGCACGCTGCATGGCAAGCATTGTAGCGCCCAGAATATTCAAGGCTTCAATCTCTTCGACGCTGGCAGATGCCACAGAATATGCCAGTGCAGATGCTGTGATCTGCTCATAAAGGCATTCCCGTTTCTTTTCGGTCAGCTTTTTGCTGTCGTTAAGCCCCTGAATCTGTGGCTTTTCCGGGTCAAGAATTACCGCAGCAGCGTAAACATCCCCGGCAAGTGGACCTCGTCCGGCTTCATCTACGCCACAGAGAACAAGACCGCCCTGTGCCTTTTCTGCATCAAACCGATACAATTCCTCGGTAGATTTTTTCGGTACAGTTCCTGCCATCTCCTAGCCCTCCTGTTCCGGCAATTCCAAGGTAATCCACCCAAGCTTTCCACTGCGGAACTCGTCCAACAGGGTAATGGCAGCACGTTCGGTGTTGACCTCTCCCCCGGAAATCAGCATTCCACGCTTTCTGCCGAGGTACTCCAGCATTGCAAAGCCATCCTCCGCAATTTCCGCAAGATCTGTCATCTTGTATCGCTGTTCCAATGCCCCCGGATAAGCGGCAGCCAACTTTTTCAGCAAAAGCCCGGCAAGTGCCTCAAGATCCATCACATCATCATTGATTGCACCGGTAAATGCCAGTTTCTGAGCAACGCTCTGATCGTCAAATTTCGGCCAGAGCACCCCGGGCATATCCAGAAGTTCCATGCCGTTTCCGATTTTTACCCACTGCTTGGTACGGGTGACACCGGGTCTGTCCTCGACTTTGGCACGTTTTGACTGTGCCATCCGATTAATAAAGGAGGATTTTCCCACATTGGGAATTCCCACAATCATCAGACGAATGGGTGCCCCAACCATGCCATGTTCTTTCCGCTTCGCCAGCAATTCCGGCAAAAGCTGTTCCCGTACTGCCGGGGCAAAGGAGGAAACACCTTTTCCACTGCGACAGTCCAGTGCCAGTGCCACACAGCCCTTGGATTTATAATATCCAATCCAACGAGAGGTTGCAGAAGGGTCTGCCATATCCGCTTTGTTCAGAAGTACCATACGTGGCTTTGTGCCAACCATTCGATCCATCTCCGGATTACGGCTACTCATCGGAATCCGTGCATCCAGAATTTCCACCACAGCGTCCACCAAAGACAAATTTGCGGCAATCATCCGCCGTGTCTTTGTCATATGCCCCGGAAACCACTGGATGTTTCTCATAAGATCTTCTGCCATGCCATCCTCCGTTATTCTGTATCCTTATAGATGCTGCCAAACTGATCCAAGGAAATCCGATAAACAGCCTTTCCGAGAATTGCGTCCTCCGGGACAAATCCCACATAACGAGAACGGCTGTCGGTAGAGTTGTTCCGGTTATCTCCCATAACAAAGTAATAGCCCTCCGGCACGGTAATCGGATAGGATGTGAATCCATCCTCCGGTGTCAGTGTCAACTCCTTGATGTAAGGCTCGTCCAGAACTTCTCCGTCTACGGAAACAGTACCGGTGGTGAAATCAATGTTGACCTCCTGACCGCCGGTAGCAACAATCCGCTTGATCAGTCGCTTATCCTGGGGCAAGCCATCACTTTCTACCAGATTGCCGGCTTCATCATAGGTATAAGCGTGTTCATTGCTTACAATGACAATATCCCCTGCCTTTGGCGTATAGAAAAAATCTGACATCAAAAGGCGATCGCCGTCCAGCAAGGTATTGTTCATGGAATCTCCGTCAACCGTAACAGGACGAATCACATATGCAAACAATAGAATCACAACAAAAATCGAAACAAATACCGTCTCCAACACTTCTGCCATATCGCTGAGAATCGGATTCAGCACTGCGTTCAACGGTGACTGCGGTGGCGTATTTTCCGGTGTTTTGTTCTCTTTTTGTTCTATGGATTTTTCTTTCATTTTTTCTCGCTCTCCAATCCAGGGAAATATTACGTTTTTATTTCCCTAAGACGACATCGTATAAAGCCGTCAGGCGGTCTTCGCACCGTGTTGCCATAAGGCGACACCACACAAAGATTGTGCGTCAGATGCGCAGTCAGATTTTTTGTCAGATGAAACAAAAA
>CAYXKI010000166.1:1754-3522 GCA_964465095.1 uncultured Ruminococcus sp. | reverse complement strand
CTTGTTCGCTCTCCCTCGAAAAGCTGTCGCTTTTCTCACCCTCTTCTCCGTGCGCTTATGGCTTAGCGCAGAGAGTTTCGCTGTCTGCGGACAGCGACAAGGGCTACTCGCCCTTGACCTCGGCAGCATTTTTTTACAAAAATTGCTGCATCAAAAAAATCTTCTGGCTGTGATAACTTATCTGGGGCATATGGGTTATTACGCTAACTATTACTTACTACTCACAAAATTCCTTGACAATTTTATAAAATTTTGATAGAATAAGAAATGAAAATGCAGCGTGCTTTGGTGCACGGAAAGGAAACGAAAAAAATTATGGCTTATTTAATTGGTGTAGATTGTGGAACAAGCGGAACAAAAACGGTATTGTTCCGGGAGGATGGCACAGTAATGGCAAGTGCCACGGTGGAATATCCGATGTATCAGCCGAAAAACGGTTATGCAGAACAAGATCCGTTGGATTGGAAAAATGCAATGGTACAGACCATTCAGGCAGTAGTCGCTAAGAGTAGGGTCAACAAGACAGAGATCCGGGGAATTGGAATTTCCGGGCAGATGCATGGGCTTGTGATGCTGGATCAGAACAACAAAGTGCTTCGGAACTCTATTATCTGGTGTGACCAGCGTACCGCAAAAGAAGTCGAAGAACTCAATCGTGTGGTTGGCAGAGAAAAGCTGATGGAGATTACCGCAAATCCGGCATTGACCGGTTGGACGGCAGCAAAGATTCTCTGGGTACGCAACAACGAGCCGGAGATTTTCGCACAGTGTAAGCATATTCTCCTGCCAAAGGATTATCTGCGACTGATTCTCACCGGGGAGTATGCGACAGAAGTATCAGACGCTTCCGGAATGCAGCTTCTGGACGTAAAGAATCGTTGCTGGTCGAAAGAACTGCTTCGGCTTTTACAATTGGAGGAAAGCCTTTTTGGTACCGTTTATGAGTCCTGTCAGGTAACCGGAACACTGACCAAAGAGATGGCAGAGCTTCTGGGCTTATGTGAGGGTACTGTTGTGGTTGGTGGTGCAGGAGATAATGCTGCTGCTGCCGTTGGAACAGGGGTTGTTACCGATGGAAAGGCGTTTACGACCATTGGAACTTCCGGCGTTGTCTTTGCTCACACTTCTTCTATGGCAATGGATCCTCTTGGAAGAGTGCATACTTGTTGTGCAGCAGTTCCCGGAAGCTGGCACGTTATGGGCGTTACCCAAGGGGCAGGTCTGTCCTTGAAGTGGTATCGGGATAATTTCTGCAATGCAGAGAAAGAAACCGCAAAGCTTATGGGAGTTGATGAGTACTATCTGATGGATCAGGAGGCAGCGAAAGTTCCGGTTGGTGCAAATCGTCTTTTGTATCTCCCTTATCTGATGGGAGAGCGGACACCCCACTTAGACCCGGATGCAAGAGGGGTATTCTTCGGGCTTTCTGCAATGCATACCAAACGAGATATGCTTCGTGCCGTATTGGAGGGCGTAACCTATTCCCTCCGGGATTGTGTTGAGGTATTCCGGGAGATGGGAATCTCGGTAGAAGATATGATGGCTTGTGGCGGTGGCGGTACTTCCCCACTCTGGAGAAGTATGTTGGCTGACCTCTATAATTGTCCGGTAAAGACTGTTGCCTCAAAAGAAGGACCTTCTCTTGGAGTCGCAATTCTGGCTTCTGTAGGGGCAGGGATTTATAATAGCGTTCCCGAGGCTGCTGCTACCATTGTAAAGACAGATAAGATTCAGACTCCGGTAGAAGAGAATGTGCCGAAGTATGAGA
>CAYXKI010000166.1:0-1654 GCA_964465095.1 uncultured Ruminococcus sp. | reverse complement strand
GCGGGACACATAAGAGCGAGAGATTCCAAGGCGTTTTGCCACTTCTCGTTGGGTCATAGGGGCAGTTCCATACAGCCCATACCGCCACACAAGAATTTCTCGTTGCCGTCCCTCCGGGAGGGTATCCAACGCACGGTATAACCGATCTGATTCCATCCGCTTCTGTACAAGTTCCGACAAATCTGTTCCATCATCCAACAAATCCAACAGAGTCAGCGTGTTTCCCTCTCCATCTGTCTGAGTCGCTTCCTCCATGGAAACTACATCGCCGTGCTTTTTTTCAGAGCGAAAGTGCATGAGGATTTCGTTCTCAATACACCGACTCCCATAGGTCGCAAACCTTGCCCCTTTGCTACAATCAAAAGAATCCACTGCCTTTACAAGCCCGATTGTGCCGATAGAAATCAATTCCTCCTGTTCCTGTCCGGTCTGTCCGTATTTCTTGGTAATGTGGGCAACAAGTCGCATATTGTGGAGAATCAGCTTTTCTCTTGCTGTTTTATCTCCCTCTGCCATTGCCTGAAAACAATCGGATTCTTCCTTTCGCCCCAAAGGCTTTGGAAATACCCCGGAATTTCCCACATGGAGAAATAAGAAAACAAGCTGTTGTAAAATCTGGAATAACATCGAATCACCTCGGAAAAGTGTATGCGAGAGGTGGGGTAGAATATGCTTGGGAGGAAACTGTCCCCCACTTTCCACATTTCCACGTTGAAAACCTGTTAGAAACTGCCTTTTCTATTTTCTTACCGGTTGCCTGTATTTTAAACATTTTAAGCAGTTTAGAATCCAAATAACACTCCCCCACACCTCCAAAAATCTCCCACTTGATTTATTCACAAACATATAGTATAATAACAGTATCGGCACAAGACGTACGATAAAGTAACCGCCAATTTGGCAGATAGGAGAATTTCACATGGCAGATGAAATGGATTTCGGCTCGGGTCTTTTGTATACCCTTGAGGACGAAGAGGGCAATGAGCAGGAGTTTGAGGTACTGGGTGAGATGGAATACAACGATGCCACCTACTGTGCGCTGGTTCCCTTTTATGAAGATCAGGAAGAAATGCTAAATGATGACGGCGAATTTGTCATTCTGAAGAAAGAACTGATCGACGGCGAAGAAATGCTTTGCACCATTGAGGACGACGCAGAGTATGAAGCAGTTGGTGCAAAGTTCCTCGATTACTTGAACGAATTTTTCGACGAAGATGAGGACGAGGACGAAGAGTAGTTCCCACTAAGAACGAAGAGCAGCCCCACTTTTGAAGAAAGTTCACAAATTCCCTATTGATTCTGGGGAAAGAATGTGTTATAATAAACACAAGATAAGACAAAGACTACTGCCTGGTACGTGACATTACGGTTTTTATAATCCAACACTCATAAAAAGGGAATCCCGGCTCCGGCTGTGAAGTGCAGACCTCCTGTTCCGACAGACGAAGGGAGCGTGCAGCAGTCGGGCAGATACCCACCTTGCTGCAAAGCTTGGTTTTATTCGCCGCAAGACGGCTGGGCGGTTTTTTTGCAAACAGAGCATCCTGATTTTTTCAGGGTGCTTTTTCTTTTGAGGCGACACCACACAAAGATTGTGCGTCAGATGCTCCCTTTGCGGTATTCCCCAAAACTTTTCTCAAAAAACACTTGCTAT
>CAYXKI010000165.1:0-3534 GCA_964465095.1 uncultured Ruminococcus sp. | reverse complement strand
TTCCGGGAAAATAGCAAGACCTTTGCAAAAAATTTGCAAGGGCATAAAAATACGCTATGTCTTTCCGACACAGCGCATTTCCCGAAGCGATAGACTTGTTCTTATTTTTGTGCCATTCCCAGTTCAATCGCCTTCATATTTGCAGCAATCAGGTGGGCACGCTTTGGAGGGATACATTTTTCCATTGCTTTTTGTACCGTTTCCAAAGTGAAAAGATTCGTCTCTGCAAGCATTCTTCCGAGAAGAACCATATTTGCAGAACCATTTAGTCCTGCATCGGTTGCAAGATCAGTAGCAGGCAGCGCAATTGCGGTAATATCTTCCCGATCACAGGTTTCGTCTACAATCGAATTATCCAGCAATACCAACCCACCGGGCTTTACGGCATCAATGAATTTCTTATAAGACGGACCATTCATTGCAATCAGATAATCCGGATTTGCAACAACCGGCGAACCAATGGGTTCATCGGAAATACATACAGAACAGTTTGCGGTACCGCCACGCATTTCCGGACCATAAGAGGGCAGCCAGGAAATTTCCCGGTTGTCAATCAGTGCACAATATGCCAGCACCTTTCCGGCAAACAGAATGCCCTGTCCACCAAAGCCGGCCAAGATAATTTCTGTTGTCATGCCTTTGCCCCCTCCTCTGCTGTTACATCTTTATATACGCCAAGAGGATAATAAGGAATCATCTTATCCTTCACAAAATTCATAGACTCTGCCGGTGACAAGCCCCAGTTGGTAGGACAAGTAGACAGCACCTCAATAATTGAGAGTCCACGCTTTTCCTTTTCGTTTTCAAATGCCTTGCGAATTGCCTTCTTGGCATCCCGGATATGAGGAACGGTATCAATTGCCACACGCTGTGCAAGAGCAGTACCACTCAGCGTTGCCATCAATTCGCAGATGCGAATGGGGTGTCCTGCGGTTTCGGTGTTTCTGCCAAAAGGTGTGGTCTGTGTTACCTGACCCGGCAAAGTTGTCGGTGCCATCTGTCCACCGGTCATACCATAAGTCGTATTATTGATAAAGATAATTACCAGATTTTCTCCACGAGTACCCACATGTACCGTTTCCGCTGTACCGATTGCAGCAAGGTCGCCATCGCCCTGGTAGGTAAATACCATCTTGTCCGGGTTCACACGCTTTACACCGGTTGCAACTGCCGGTGCTCTGCCGTGAGGTGCTTCGATTACATCGCAGCCAAAATAATTGTAAGACATAACAGAACATCCAACGGGAACGACACCAATTGTGTTTCCCTCAATGCCCATTTCATCAATTACCTCACAGACAAGACGGTGTACGATTCCGTGACCGCAGCCGGGGCAAAAATGGGTGGGGACATCCAAAAGAGACTTGGGATGATCAAATACAACAGCCATTACTCTGCACCTCCTGCCAGTTTTTCAATTTCCGCCAGTACTTCTGCCGGAGTCGGAATGACACCGCCGGTTCTGCCAAAGAAAGCAACCGGAATATTACATTCTGTTGCCAGACGAACGTCATCAATCATCTGACCCATAGACATCTCAACGTCCAGAATCTGCGTTGCCTTTGCCGTTGCTTTTTTCAGTTCCTGCTTCGGGAACGGCCACAGGGTTTTCGGGCGGAACAGACCGACACGGATTCCCTTGGCACGTGCCTGAGTTACCGCAGACTTTGCCACTCTGGCAGATGCGCCATAAGCTGTCACCACAAGTTCTGCATCCTCACAGCAATACAGTTCTGCATCAGTTTCGGTTGCTTCAATTACAGCATACCGCTGGAAACGCTCTTTCACCTTTGCCTCCAGAAGCGGTGCATCCAGGTAAAGAGAATTAATAATGTGATGTTCTCTCTCGTTTTTATGTCCACAAGCAGCCCAATCAGACTTGTCCGGCAATGTCGTCCGTGGTTCCGGGAATGTGACCGGTTCCATCATCTGACCCAGCAAGCCGTCTGCCAGAATCATTGCCGGGATACGATACTGATCCGCCTTGTCAAATGCCAGCATGACAGTATCTACCATTTCCTGTACAGAACATGGCGCATAAACAAGAATGTGAAAATCGCCGTGTCCCATTGCGTGGGTTGCCTGATAATAATCAGACTGTGCCGGCTGAATGGAACCAAGACCGGGGCCACCACGCTGTACGTTAATAATCAAACCAGGCAGATCAGAACCTGCCATATAAGAGATCCCCTCTGCTTTCAGAGATACCCCCGGAGAAGAGGAGGAGGTCATAGCACGAACGCCGGTAGAGGCTGCACCAAGTACCATATTGATTGCAGCAATCTCAGACTCTGCCTGCAAAAAGACACCGCCGGATTTCTCCATCCGCTTTGCCATATAGGCGGACAATTCTGTCTGCGGTGTAATCGGATAGCCAAAAAAGCACTTACAGCCAGCACGAATTGCTGCCTCTGCCAATGCCTCATTGCCTTTCATGAGACTTCTTTCCATGGGAACACCCTTCTTTCTACTTCTGAATTGTAATCGCACAGTCGGGACAGATTATTGCACACATTGCACAACTCACGCATGCATCCTGATCGGAACAGACTGCGGTAAAGTATCCTTTTTCATTTCGTTTTTCTTTTTGCAAAGCCACAAGTTTTTTCGGACATGCAGTCACACAAAGACCACATCCCTTACAGCGCTCAAATGAAACCTGCATTTTTTCCATCTGCTTCGCCTCCTTTCGCTGTATTTGTCCTCTAGGCAGCACCGCACAAAGAACATCTGACGATTTTGTACGGTGTTGCTCTCTATTCTTCCCAGATTGGTTTTACAAAGACCTGTACCGGCAGTTTATCCGGTACATCCACCTGCAAGTCCTCCCGGACTGCGGTACAAACAAGCGGCAGATTTGCCTTTGCGGCGATTTCCTTTCCATACTCCAACGCATTCTGAATTGTCTCTGCGGTTGTTTCTTTTCCAAGGTTAGAGTTATTCACAATCCCGGTATGACGCATTCTGGAAACTGCTTCGATCTCCTGCATCAAGGAAAGGGTTTCCTCCGGTGCACCGGTAAGATAGCGGTAACGGTTTACCACATACCACATATCCAACTGATCCGGCTGGTATTGTGCAAAACTCTGTGCATATCGACCCAGCCCAATTGCGCCGGCATCATCGCCACCAACATCAATAATCAAATATCCCGGTTCATATGCCATACGCTCCATATCAAAAGAAATTGCCGGAATGTCCAAGCTGGTATTGGCATACATTGAAGCTGCCAGTGTAATATGATTCTCTGCAAAAAGCTGTGCAAAATCTGCTGTACGGAAATACGGGTTTACAATATCAAAATCCACGATTGTAACCTTTTCCCCTTGCTTTGCCAGCTTTAGCGCCAGATTTACTGCCAGATTGGTTTTCCCCGAACCATAATGTCCGGTAATAATGGTAATTTTTTTCATAGAAGTTCCTCCCGGAATTAGAGTTATCACAAGTTGCTCTAAAACCACGTGCATTTTCTATTATAGCACACAAGAATTTAAATTGCAACTGGTTTTTTAATTTTTTCTGAAATCCGATGAG
>CAYXKI010000164.1:0-3537 GCA_964465095.1 uncultured Ruminococcus sp. | reverse complement strand
CAGGTGCTAGTCCTCGCAAGGGGGTGGAGGTTCAAGTCCTCTTATCCGCACCAGAAAGACCAGATTGATTTGTTGGATAACAAAATCAGTCTGTTTTTTTATACAATGACAATTTTAGAATTTTTATGAAATATACGCATTTATTTTGTAAGGTTCTTGTTTCTCAGATTGTCAAACTTTTTTTGAGGAGGTTCTCTTACTATGGAAGCAATTAAAAAGTACATCGCTGAATTTATCGGTACACTGGTACTTGTTACCTTGGGCTGTGGTACGGCAATGCTGGTTGGCTGTGATTCCACCAATGGCTGTGGCTATCTGCTGACGGCGCTGGCATTCGGTCTGACCATTGTTGGTATGGCGTACTGTGTCGGCAATATTTCCGGATGTCATATCAACCCGGCAGTTTCTCTTGGCGTACTCATCAGTGGCGGTATGACGGTTACAGACTTTATCGGCTATGTCGTAGCACAGTGCCTTGGTGCACTTGCCGGTTCTGGCATTCTGGCATTGATTTTCTGTGCCGGTGGCGTTACCGATCAGACCGGCGGCTTTGGCGCAAATGGTCTTGCCGGCGTAAACGGCAGCAGCGTTGCCGGTCTGCTGGTTGAAATTATTCTGACCTTTATCTTTGTTTTGACGATTCTTGGAGTTACCTCCAAAAAAGCCGGTCACGGTTCCTTTGGCGGTCTGATTATCGGTCTGACACTGACATTGGTACACATTCTCGGCATCGGTCTGACAGGAACTTCTGTCAACCCTGCAAGAAGCATCGGTCCGGCAATTGTTGCAGCAATCGATGGCAACACAGATCCCATCAAAGCACTCTGGGTATTTATCGTAGGTCCTTTGGTTGGTGCAGCACTGGCAGCCTTTGTTTATAAATTCTTGGAATCTGAAAAGCAGTAAAGGCAACACCATATAAAACATCATGTTCCCATAAGTCGAACAAGTCCTTGAGAAACAGACTGGTTCGGCTTTTTCTATGAAAGGATCTGCTTATGAATACGACATCCACCGCCCTCCGCAAGCGTTCTAACCTTGTTGCCTTTGGACTGATTCTCTATACCCTCCTCTCTATGCTGCTTTACTGGATAGAACCCTATCTGCAAAAGCTTTACGCCTCCTGCAAAGAAAAAGACCCACAAAAACAGGCAGCCCTTTTACAACAACTGCAAGAAAACACGGATTCCAGTGGCGCAATCTGTATTGTTATGGTTGTCCTTGGGGTGGGGATGTTATGGCTTTTGTATCACAAAATGCTTCCAGCCAGAACTGTTTTCACAAGAACCCACAAAATGACCGGGAAAGCATTTCTTTTTCTCCTTTGCGTCTTTTTCTCCGGGCAGCTTATCTACTCTCTTGCCGGAAATCTTTTGGAATTTTCCCTGCGTCTTTTCGGCTATACTGCCATGACCCAATTGACAGCAGCCTCTTCTACAAGCACCACCCTCTCTATGTTTCTCTATACTTCCATTGCAGCGCCAATCTGTGAAGAGCTTATCTATCGGGGTTTTGTCCTCCGAAGCTTTCAGGGATACGGAAAGGTTTTTTCTATCGTTCTCTCTGCCCTCCTTTTTGGCGTAATGCACGCAAATCTCTTTCAGATGCTTTTTGCCTTTCTGGTAGGATTGGTACTTGGTTACGTCGCAACAGAGTATTCGATTTTCTGGTCTATGGTGTTGCATCTGCTTAACAATTTCGTGTTTGGCGACCTGTTAAGCACTCTTTTTTCTCATCTTAGCGCCACAGTGCAGGATTATCTCTATCGGGGGATCAATATTACTTTTTTTGCAATCGGCGCATTTCTGCTGCTTCATTATCGGGAAATTCTCATTCGCTATGTACAAGAAAACAAGTCCCCAAAGTCCTATCTTCTTCTGGCACTTACTACCGTGGGAATGCTGGTCTTTTTCGGGGCAAATCTTGTTATTGCCTTTTCGGGAATCCATGCTTTATAAAAAGAAAAACACCGCACAAAACGCTTTTATGCGAAAATTTGTGCGGTGTGACTTTTATCATGAAAATAAAGTTTTCATAGGCATAAAAGCTTTTTGATGCAACAATTTCTCGAAAATGTTGCCGAGGTCAAGGGCGAGGAGCCCTTGTCGCTGTCCGCAGACAGCGAAACTCTTTTAGCGCCCTACTTTCGGCGCACGGAGAAGAGGGTGAGAAAAGCGATAGCTTTTCGAGGGAGAACGAACAAGACCGTTCTCCCTTTGTAAATGTCACCAATGCCATATTCTTGAAAATGTTCCAGTGGAACATTTTCAACGGACAATGCAAAAAATATTTTTTATCTACTTTTTTAGAGAAATATCGGACTAAGAACAAGTTCTAATACTGAAACGAACTCTCTCCTGCAAATTCTCGCACCAGAGAATCCGAGGGAACACGTTCCAGAGAGAGTGGCGTAATGGAATCCCACATCTCAAGAAGTTCTTTCAGAATAGGATGCCCAAGGCAATCTTGAATCGCCTCTTGTAACTCAGACTTGTACACTCCAAGTTCATAGGGCAGAAACGTGTCAATGCTGTGGGTTGCTCTTGTCTTGTACGGGGTAATATATTTATGCTCTCCTGCCTGAACGCTTTGAAACATCGCTAAAGTATCCGGTAAGCTGCGATCCCGGAAATTCCGATCCCGAAGCATTCTCCGCATCAGACGCAGCCGAGAAGGGTGTAGAACCGTTTCTCCACAAGTAACACGTGTGCGAACGCTGACATAAAGCCGTACCGTATAAGGATCCGGCACAGTAATCACTTTCGGATTCAATGCATGAATTCCTTCCAGAATTAATAACTCCCCGGGATTTCTGGTCAGAAGCCAGTCCTGATCCTGCCTGGTTGTGGTTGTAAAATCATACTTTGGAATCCAGGTTGGCTCTCCGGAAATCACTTTTTTCAACTGTGCATTCAGATATGGCACGTCCACCCGATCCGGAGATTCCAGATCCAGCTTTCCCATCGCTGCAAGACGATTTTGTTCCGGTGTCATGGTGCGGAAAAAATTATCCATAGAGATCGTATGGGTTTCCAGTCCAAAGCCTCCAAGCAGTCGCTTCAAAAGAAACGAGGTAGTCGTCTTTCCGGAACCGGAGGGCCCGGAAAGTAAAATCACCGGTCTTTCTATCGCCGTCTTTTGAATGGATTTTGCCACCTTTTCTAGCTGCTGCGTAAATGCCTTGTCTGCTTTCTGCAATGCACCATAAGATGCCGTCATGGATTGATTCAATTTTTCTATGTTCAGATATCGCACAATTGTGCCGCCTTTCCGAGAATCTAAAAGCAACCCGCCTAAAGATCCCCTCTCTTTGCTTTTATTATAACAAATGTGGGGGATGGTGTCAAGGAAAAGCGAGAGGGAGATCTTGGTAAATAGCGGCTTTCCAAAACTCAAAAAATTTTCCTTGACAATCCTCAAATTCTATGCTATAATAGCAAAGTAAGTTTTTTCGGTTTCCCTATGAGAACAAGTTCTTATTCTGGGGTATAGCCAAGTGGTAAGGCAACGGACTTTGACTCCGTCATTCCGCTGGTT
>CAYXKI010000163.1:0-3591 GCA_964465095.1 uncultured Ruminococcus sp. | reverse complement strand
TTTTTGTGAAATATGACGGAAAATATGCAAGCAGATGACGTACAAAGCCGTCAGGCGCTCTTTGTGCGGTGTCGCCATAATAAAAAAAGGACATATCTGTCCCCTTTTTACCGCCGTCAGGCAGGTGTCATGAAGCAAAGCAACATGCGCACCATCTTTCATCGCCTGTCTTTGCCTTTTTGGATTTCCGATTAAGACAGTTCTGCCCCGAGAAATCCTCTTAGCGAATCTGCTCCTTAACCTTTGCAGCCTTACCAACTCTATCACGGAGATAGTACAGCTTCGCTCTGCGAACCTTACCCTTACGGATAACCTCTACACGGTCAACAACCGGAGAGTGCAGGGGGAATACACGCTCAATTCCGCAGCCATGTGCAACACGGCGAACGGTAAAGGTCTCGCTGATACCGCCATGCTTCTTCGCAATTACAGTACCCTCAAATACCTGGATACGGCTCTTGTCGCCTTCCTTGATCTTTACGTGTACCTTTACGGTGTCACCGATGTTAAATACCGGTACTTCCTGCTTCAGGCTTGCGTCGCTGATTGTCTTCAATGCATCCATTTTTTCGTCCTCCTAAAATTTGCGAACATTCATAAACGTGTTCCCATGCATAAAGGAACAAGGAACCGAAACCTCGTTCCGGTTCTGTGCAATTTTTCGCACATAACGCCAGCGGACTGTCCGATTTAATGTCGTCTGTCAGAGAAAATTCTGACGGCATTAACCTCACACAAAAGGGAAGCCCACTTGTGCGGATTTTCAAATGCTTTTATATCATACCATATCCGAAGAGAAAATGCAAGTGTTTTTTCAAAAAAATTTTTCGAAACCTTCTGTGAAAAGTCCGGTACGGCAAATTTCCGGCTGTGTAAAGGAAATTGCCTCAAGTTTTTTCCACGCCTCCAGTACCAAAAGGGGGCTGATATTTTTCGAACTGCCACAGGGCAGACGAAGAGAAACCGTAAAAGCATCTGCCGATATTTCCTGTTTTAGCAGCGTAATCTCCGGTTTCAGATCCAGTTCTTTCATCGTCCCCTTTTTGGTCTTTTTCTCGGTGAGAATTTCCGTTCTCTGAAGAAACGCCTCCAGACTCTGTGCAAGTCTTTCCGGGGCAGCATCGGAAATGACAATTTTATAAGTCGCATATGCCAGTGCTTTAAAAGGAAAAATCGCTGTGCCATATTCCTGAATCTGGATTTCTGAGGGCAGTGCAGCATTCAATTTTTCCTGTACCACATTCCCCGGAATCGCCTCTTCCATGCCAAACTCCAGAATTTCACAGGTGCTGGTAAAACCAAGGGGGAGCGTGGTGGCAAAGGACAGATTCATACGAGGGTGAAATCCACCGGAATAGCTTATGGGAAGTTCTGCACGGCAAACGGCACGCTGTAGACAACGCATCAGATCCAAGTGGGAAATATATTTCGCCCTCCCTTGCTTGGAAAAGCGTAGACGAATTGCAAACTCAGCCAAAACAAGCACCTCCAATCTTTCGGTTTACGCCACATCCGGCACACTGTTCTCTGCAATTTCTGGTGGTTGCACCAGCGTGTGCAGTTTTGTTTTCCCGGACAAAGAAAGACTTGTCCACCAGATAATCCAGATGATCCCAAGGGAAAATCTCCTCATAACTTCTGGTACGCCCTGCATAAAACATAGGGTCAATCTGACAGGCTTCAAATGCACGCATCCAGTCTGCAAAATGAAAATGTTCGCTCCAACTGTCAAATTTACAACCAAGCTTCCATGCGGTTTCGATGACTTGTCCAAGCTTTCTGTCCCCTCTTGCAAGAACCGCTTCCAACAGGCTGATTTCATAACTGTGCCAACTTACTTTGATTTTTTTCCGACTCCGTGGGGAGATCGAATCCAGAAGATGCTGCTGTCGCTGCAAAAGTTCTTCCTCCGCAATCTGCGGTTCAAACTGAAACGGCGTAAAGGGCTTTGGCACAAAGGTGGCAACGCTGATAGAAATCTGAATGTTCTTTCCCTTTTGTCGGTTGGGCATGGTGTAGTAAAGATCAATCATCCGTTCCGCCAAAGCGGCAATCCCCTCAATATCCTCCGCTGTTTCTGTGGGCAGACCCATCATAAAGTACAGCTTTACATTGGTATATCCGCCGGAAAAGGCAATCTCTGCGGTGTGCATCAATTCCTCTTCGGTTACATTTTTATTGATCACATCACGAAGTCGCTGAGTGCCTGCCTCCGGTGCAAAAGTAAGGCTGCTTTTCCGCACCCCTTGAATGCGTTCCATCAGCGATTTTGAAAAATTATCCACACGAAGAGAGGGCAAGGTAATATTAATCCGTTTCCGTTCCAGATAGGGCAACAGTTCCTCTAAAGTTTCCTCCAACTGGCTGTGATCGCTTGTACTCAGAGAGGAGAGGGACAGTTCCTGATACCCGGTGCGATTGCAAAGATCCCGACACTGGGTGGCAATGGTATCCTTTGATTTTTCCCGGAAAGGACGATAGAGAAATCCGGCTTGACAAAACCGGCAACCACGAATACAACCACGAAGTACTTCTTCCATTGCCCGGTCATGGACGGTTTCCAGAAACGGCAAAACAAAAGTCTTAGGGTAATAGGCTTTGTCCAAGTCCGCCACATATTGTTTTTGTACCACTGCCGGAACGCCCTCTTCCGGTGTCACAGCGGCAATTGTTCCATCCGGGTGATAGCTTACCTGATACAGAGACGGCACATAAACGCCGGGAATCTGGGCTGCGGCTCTGAGAAATTGTGATCGGGTGGCATTCCGGGCTTTCATCTCCTGATACAAGTCCATCACTTTCAGATTGAGTTCTTCTCCCTCTCCAAGAAGAAACAGGTCAATAAAGTCCGCCAAAGGTTCTGGGTTACAGGCACAAGGCCCACCGGCAACAACAATGGGAGAGAGGGCTTCTCCACGTTGACTGGTATGGAGGGGAATCCCGGCGAGATCCAGCATATTCAGAATGTTGGTGTAAGAAAGTTCGTATTGCAAAGTAAATCCCACAAAGTCAAATTCTGCAATGGTATCCAGGCTTTCCAATGCATACAGTGGAATCTGATTTTCTCGCATGACCTGTTCAAAATCCGTTGCCGGTGCAAAAACACGTTCACACCAATAGGATTCTCTCTCGTTAATCAGACTGTATAAGATTTTCATTCCCAAGTGGGACATTCCGATTTCATAGGTGTCCGGGAAGCAAAACGCAAAACGCACCGAAACCTTGTCCCGGTCTTTTATAATGCTCCCCACTTCTCCGCCAATGTACTGTGCCGGTTTTTGTACCTGCATCAGAAGCGGTTCAATTCGGGATTGTATGTTCATAGACGACATCCTCTCTTGCGATATTGCCTTTATTATACTGGATTTCTAAAGAAATTGCAAGAGAAAAAAAGTGAAAGACAAAAAACAAGTAAACACAGACATAAAAGTTTTTTGGTGCAGCAATTTTGTCAAAAATGCTGCCGAGGTCAAGGGCGAGGAGCCCTTGTCGCTGTCCGCAGACAGCGAAACACTCCTGCGCAATACTCATGCGCGCGGAGAAGAGGGTGAGAAAAGCGAAAGCTTTTCGAGGGAGAGCGAACAAGACCGC
>CAYXKI010000162.1:0-3596 GCA_964465095.1 uncultured Ruminococcus sp. | reverse complement strand
GAGAAATCCAAAGGATTTCGAGGGAGAGCGAACAAGACCGCTCTCCCTTTCTAGATGTACGAGAACACCAAAGCCTTGAAAATGTTCCGGTGGAACATTTTCAACGAACAGATACAAAAACACCCCCTCCTTTATTCAGGAGAGGGTGATTTTATATGGTGATGCCCCTTGACCCCGGCAGCATTTTTTAGAAAATTGCTGTATCAAAAAATCTTATGGCTGGGATAACTTATCTTATTTTTTTCGCTTTTCACGCCAAAATCAACCGCAAAAGTTCTGCTCTTGCCTCGCCAATTGTTCCGGCAGAAGCATCCAGAGAAAGACCATCCTCTTTTTGCAGAATTTCCAATAAATGCGCAATCCGGGGGAGACGCAGATTATGGCTACGAAGCAGTTCCGGCTTTGCAAAAAGTTCTCTTGGTGTACCACAGGCAATGGATTTTCCATGATCCAACAAGCAAGCCCACTGGGCATAAAGGGGAACAACATCAATGTCATGGGTAGACAAAAGAATCGTGGTGTGGTTTGCCTGACAGACCTGTTGCAACAAATGCATGAGTTCACTTACCCCCATAGGGTCAAGTCCTGCGGTAGGTTCATCTAAAATAATAACCTCCGGTTGCATGACCATTACCCCTGCAAATGCTACACGCTTTTTCTGTCCGAAACTCAGCGCATGGGTGGGACGATCTTTGAGGTGGAGAATCCCCACTTGCTCCATTACCTGTTCCACACGGCGATGTATCTCTTCTTTGGGAAGCCCCATATTCACCGCCCCGAAAGAGATATCCTGATACACCGAGGCAGAAAACAACTGATCGTCCGGGTTCTGAAACACAATCCCGATTCTGGAACGCAATTTGGAAAGTTCTTTTTTCTGATAGGACAAAGGCGCTCCATGAAAAAGCACCTGCCCCTCGTCCGGTTTCAGAATTCCGTTTAAGTGCAGAAACAGGGTGGACTTTCCTGCCCCGTTTGCCCCGAGAATCGCAGTGGTTTTTCCGGCTTCGATTTTGAGATCCAAATGATCCAGTGCCGGTGCTGTGCCATCATAGCTGTAACACAGCCCTTTTGTTTCTAAAATATACTCCATCACAAATTCCTTTCCCATACCGCAAGCCCTGTAATCCCGATTCCATAGGCAATTGCAACGAGAATATGCCACGGCTTTGTCTGATAAGGGATTCCAAGGGTTTTTACCTCTCCGGTATAGCCCCGGGACTCCATGGCAACATAAGTTCGCTCTGCCTGGGCATAAGCACGCAAAAAGAGATTTGCAATAAGCTGTCCCATAGAGCGAAACCCTGCTTTCAAAGAGCCATATCCAAGCCTGCACGCCTGTGCATTGTGAATCTGTCCGGCAATGGACAACAACACAAAGATATAACGATAGACAAGTTCCATAATCTCCACCAGAAATCCCGGAAGATGCAACCGACGCAGTGCCGTAAACAATTCTGTCATAGGGGTAGTGGCAGAGAGATAATACATACAGCTTACCGCAGTCAGACATTGCAACAGAACATGGTAAAACCGGGAGAAGCTGTCTCCGGTAATTCCAAGGAAAAACCGCCCAAAGGGGATTCCAAACAGCAAGCCGGTGTCCTTGGTTGTGACCTCAAAGAGAATCACCACGCCACCCAGAAATATAAATCCAAGAGGAATGGAAAACAACTTCCCAAGCGTCCCCCATCTGATTTTATAGCCAAAGTGAAGAACCACCAACATGGAAAGCAAAATCAAAAGGCTTACCAGAAGACGTTCCGCAGCAAGACAGACAATCAGGCTGTAAAGGGAAACAAAAATTTTCAGGATTGGGGAAACCCCGGGACGTGGGCAAGAATACGCAATCTCATCCAGCAGAAACCCTCCGGTAGAATGGCTGTGACTGTGTCCCCGTTTCTTTGTCTGTGCCATAGATTACTCCTGTGGCGTTTCCTTGCATTCCTTGGAGGAAGATTTTCCGATTCGTCCCAGCGCAAAGCCACAGACCCCTGCACCAATGGCTGCCTGCACGCAGAAGAGAAGGGATTCAATCTCTCCGGAAGGTGGTGTCCAGACGGAGTCGAACCAAGTAGAATAACCACCGGTGATTTCCTCAATCACGCCGGAAGCTGCATCGTCTGTTCCCCCGAATTCCGCATTTCCTCCGAGAAGTGCCAGCGGAATAGTAACGAGAAGTACAGTACCGATAGTCAAAAGCAAATTCTGCAGCCAAAGCTTGTGACGATTCGGACGGATTTCCTTGAGGACTGCCAGTGCCTTTAACTCCTTGCCACAGTTTTTCTCAATAACACCGTAAACAATTACAGAGAGGATGCCCTCCGCAATGGCAATGGGAAGCTGGGTGGGGAGAAAGACAAGGACAAACTTTCCGAAAGAGCCCCAGAAATTCTCTCCGGGATATGCTGCTGCAAGCTGAATGGAAGTCAGTGCATAAGTGGAAAGGTCACCAACCGTTGCTGCAACAAACACACAGACTGCCTGCGGGGCTTTGCACTTCTGCAACAGTTTATAAAGTCCATAAGACACGAAAGGTCCTAAAATCGCCATGGAGAACGTATTTGCTCCAAGGGTTGTCAGACCACCGTGTGCCAAAAGAATTGCCTGAAACAGCAAAACGATGATTCCCAGAATGGACATCATAGACGGTCCGAAGAGAATTGCCCCAAGTCCTGTGCCTGTAGCATGAGAACAGCTTCCGGCAACAGAGGGGAGTTTCAACGAGGAGATTACAAAAACGAACGCAGCAGACAATGCGATCAAAAGCTTTACTTTGCCATCATAGGCAATTTTTCGTTTCAGGCTGACTGCACCAGCAACCAGAAAGGGGATACAAAGAACGCCCCAGATGATGCACCAATTCAGAGGGAGATAGCCCTCCATAATGTGCATGGCAAATACCGGCATACAAAGTCCCGGAATCAGCAGGCAGCAAGACAAGACGGCAACCAGAACGCCATAGGTTCTGGTTTTGGTGAGTAGGTTTTTCATAATACATTTTCCTTTCCTTCTGTGCAACCCGAACACAAAAATAAAAAAAGTCCCACGTTCCACAAGAAAAAGAGAACGTAGGACAGAAATCACAATCGGGCATGACAAGGGAGGGGTCAGAAAATGCCCCTAAATCCCCCATACAATGGGAGTGTCATAGTTTGTCTGTCAAAATAGTACGCTCTATTCTCGTAGAATCACAATCAGACCGGTATCCCGGCTTTGGATCGTGGCAAGCAATGCACCTTCCCGGAAAATCCGGTGGTATTCGCATTGTCGCTCCCCGTATACGGTAGCGGAACTGCGTGGGATTTGCACCCATCTTCCCTGACATCTGCTGTGGACTATTTTCTAGGGCAACACCGTACAAAGATTGTGCAAAAATCATGTAGCATTGCCCCAGCCATTTCGGCTGTGCTTTCTATTGTAGCACAATTGCTTGAAAAGAAAAAGATAGAAACTATTTCTATTGCACGAAATGGGTGTGAATTGTGAGAAATGTTTTTGAAGTGGTGAAAACACTACAAAAAGCCTCCCCTTTTCAGAGGAGGCTAGGGATTATAAAATACGCCTTAGTGTTCCATCAGCAAGCGTTCATTACA
>CAYXKI010000161.1:0-3609 GCA_964465095.1 uncultured Ruminococcus sp. | reverse complement strand
CTTGTTCGCTCTCCCTCGAAAAGCTTTCGCTTTTCTCACCCTCTTCGCCGCGCGCTTAAGGCATAGCGCAGGGTGTTTCGCTGTCTGCGGACAGCGACAAGGGGCTTCTCGCCCCTTGACCCTCGGCAGCATTTTTGACAAAATTGCTGCACCAAAAAACTTTTATGGCTGTGGCAACTTTTTTGGGAAAGAAGACTTTTCGTTCTATATTTTACGTAAAAACGCCTCCCTTATCAGGAGGCGTTTCGGTTTCTTTTCATTTCTCTTTATGCCGGATAATACCGCAATGCGTCTGCAAGGGTCATTGTGCGATCAAAAAGGAATGAACGCAACGTATGAAAAAAGCGGATTGCATACAGTCCATCCGGATTTCCACTGGGGCTATCTGTATACTCACAGCCATATTCCTTGGTCAACGCTTTTAGTTGACGGTTATATGCATCTGCACCGGGCAACGTTTCGTTTACGGAAATCAGAATCAGACGGCTTTCCGGAATTGCCGTGTGTATCTGATACAACAGCCAACGGTAAGCCTCAATGAGATCCTCTACGGGTTTCTCTCCCTTTTGCAACTCTTCCTCCCCAAAATGGAGCAAGATTGCCTTGGGTGACAGCGGTGCAACACAGTCGGCAATGTAATGTTCTGCCTCCTCAATGGTCAGATGGGCAACGCTGCGATTGTACAGCGATACATCAATGCCATAATCCTGTGTCAATTCGTTCAGCGGAATCTGTGATGCTGAGGTCGATCCAAACAGGACAACGCCTCCTGCTTCAGCAACTTGATTCAGCGCCTGATATCCCGATACGGTCTCCTTTTGTTTTGCCTGATCCATGTAAAAACTCCTCCCGATTTTTCTGTGACCTGCCTTTTGGCAAAGGCACACAAAGACACGCTCTGCACACCCCCTGTCACAGCTATTTTCTGGAACAGTCTCTATTATAGCACTCTCTTTTCCATTTGTCTAATATATAATTTTTTCTGTTTTCATAGCATATGCACTATGAAAAAGCCCCGATTTTTTGGGATTCATACATTTTTCTTGTCGTATTGATAGGATATAGATTATATATCACGTGAAACTGCATAGTTTCTTTTCCGCTTTGGAAAAAGCTTTTGGTAGGGTTGCCTTTGGAATGTTTTGAGGCAATACCGTCTAATGATTTTGTTATTTTGAAAAGTCCACCGGATTTCCGATATCGGTTACCACGGTATATCCTGCACTGGCAACACGACGTTCCAGACAGCCCCTGCACTGGGCAGATTCTTCTCCGGTGCAGATTTTGTCCTCATACAGACTGTACAGCTTCCGCACACCTACCGGGGACAGATTGGGCATAACCACATTTGCCCCGGCTTTCAGCCCCATTTCACGCCCTTGGGGATGGATTGTGCCAAGGGCAGTGGTTGCCGGAATCAGTGCTTTTGGAAAGAGCAGTCGCAGAATCGCAATCAGACGCAGCGTCAGAGAAAGGTTTCCATTGGGGAATCGGGAAAAAGGCGTGTCCTTGTGGGTGAGATAGGGTCCGATCCCGATCATTGCCGGCTCTAGCTGTTGCAGAAATCGCAGATCCTCCACAAGACAGGACAGCGTCTGATAGGGCGACCCCACCATAAAGCCTGCCCCCACCTGATAGCCAAGTTCTTTCAGAGTAAACAGACAGTCCTTGCGGTGTGCCAGAGACATAGAAGCCGGATGTAGCTTTCTATAGTGTGCCGGATTTGCGGTTTCGTGGCGGAGGAGATAGCGGTTTGCCCCGGCTTGCAGGAGATTCTGATAGCTTTCTCTTGTGCGTTCTCCCAGAGAGAGGGTAATGGCACAGTCCGGGTATTGCTGTCGGATTTGTGACACCACATCACAGAGAAAAGCATCGGTATTTTCCGGATCTTCTCCACTTTGTAGCACAAATGTGCGATAGCCAAGGGAATAGCCCTCCTCACAGCAAGCGAGGATTTGTTCCTTGGTCAGGCGATATCGCTTGATTTTTGGGTTGTCCTTGCGGATTCCGCAGTAGAAACAGTTGTTCCGGCAGAAATTGCTGAACTCAATCAAGCCACGGAGGTATACTTTTTTCCCATAGTGCTGTTGTCGCACTTGGTCTGCTGCCTGAAACAGGGACAGGTCCAGTTCATCGGTGGACAAAATCTGCTGAAGCCGGGCATCAGAGGCAGCATGGAGTTCTTTTTGAAGAGAAATCGGATTCATGTACAGTCCTTTCTATGGGGGATTGGCGAAAAAATTGAAAAAATCAACAAAATAGGGTTGCTTTTTTCGGAGTAATCTTGTATAATACTTATAGGCAACGATAGGCGACACCGCCATTGCAAAACAAAAAGGAGTTTGAACCTATGACAACAACGGAAATCCTAGAAAAAATCCGGGAAGGACTTACCGGTGAATACAATGTGGATATGGTATACTTAGAGGCTGAGGCGGACAAGTATAAGAATCACAAAAACGGCAAGGAGATCTGTGATGCAATTGCAGATATGGCATATGAAACCATGCCGGCAGACAAGCGTGAGATCTTAAACCGGATGATGTACATCGACGGCAAGCGTCTGGATGTGGTACACGCTGAGGCGCAAAAGCTGATTCAGGAGAAAAAGATTGAGGAATCCTTCCGACTGACTGAGGCGTTGTATACAAAAATCCGCATGAATTATCGGGAAACGGAAAAGGAAGTATACCTGAGTCTCCGCAACACCTTGGAACATCAGTTGTACCTGTATTTCTATCGCCCCTCGAAAAAGCTTGTAAAGCCGGTTTTTGACCTGTCGCAGATGATTCTGCTGCACGGCTACAATCTTCTGGAACTGAATCGCCCGGAAGAGGCAGCACGTGTTATCAATGACGCAATTCGCTATAATCCCATGAACACCGACGCATATTTCGAACTGGCAGAGTGCTATAAGGCACTGAAAGACCCGAAACAGCTTTTGTCTGTTACAAAGGAGACCATCGAAATTGCGGTAACGCCGGTACAGCTTTCCAGATGTTATTGTAACCTTGGATTCTATTGTGTTGAGGTAAAGGATTATGACCGTGCCGTTTGCTTCTATTATGAGAGCCTGATTTACGCAGACCATCCCATGGTACCGGCAGAACTTCATCATATTCATACCATTACCCAGAAGAAAATCACACCGCCCACCAGAGAAGAAGTGGAAGAAGCGTTTGAACATTACCATATGCACCCCGGTGCAAATCAGGAGGTTGTTGGCGTAATTTCTTCTTTGGCACAGGAATCCATTGAGAATAAGGAACTCCCGGCAATCCGGTTCTATCTCCATATGCTTCATGGCTTAACCAATAACCCGGAGGTTAAGGAAATGATGGATCGCTATGACTTGCTGGCAAAAGAGCGGAAACAGGATTCGTAAGATTAGTAAAACTAATCGGTAGCACAATAAGCTAACCGTCAAAAACAAGTTTACCCAGACAGAAGATTTTTTTGATGCAGCAATTTTTGTAAAAAAATGCTGCCGAGGTCAAGGGCGAGAAGCCCTTGTCGCTGCCCGCAGGCAGCGAAACACCCCGGCGCAATACTCATGCGCACGGAGAAGAGGGTGAGAAAAGCGAAAGCTTTTCGAGGGAGAGCGAACAA
>CAYXKI010000160.1:0-3621 GCA_964465095.1 uncultured Ruminococcus sp. | reverse complement strand
TTTTGTGATTGTGTTAAAAAAAGAAAGCTGTGATTGCTGTCTGGATTCGCCTGAAGTGTTTTGCGTAAAGCCTCCCTCTTTGAGGGAGGTGGCACGGCGGATGCCGTGACGGAGGGAGGGGGTGGAGGACTCCCTCGGTTGACTCCTTTGGTTGACTTCTTTGGTCGACTCCTTTGGTCGACTCCCTCAGTCAGCTTCGCTGACAGCTCCCTCAGAGAGGGAGCCTTGGGGTGGTTTATTTCGTTTGGTGTTTATTTTATTTCGTTGAAAACGTTCCACTGGAACGTTTCCAAGGGTTTGATGGTCTGGTGCGGTGAGAAAGGGAGAGCGGTCTTGTTCGCTCTCCCTCGAAAAGCTTTCGCTTTTCTCACCCACTTCGCCGCGCGCATGAGTATTGCGCGGAGTGTTTCGCTGTCTGCGGACAGCGACAAGGGGCGTTGCCCCTTGACCCCAGCAACATTTTCGAGAAATTGTTGCATCAAAAAGCTTCTATGTCTGGGTGGACTTTTCTTGTTCGGTGGGGTGATTACTCCGAATTTTACTTTAAAAAATGGCAACACCGTTTGGTGTTGCCTGATTTTTTCTTTAGTGATGATGTCCATGTGGGGGACCGCCATGTCCTCCCGGACCGCCATGTCCGCCTTGGCTAGAGGCGACTCTGGTTCGTGTATGATATTCCCGGAGAAACCGATCTTCCCGGTGGGTGAAGTGGACGTTATTGTTTTTCAGGTAATTGTTCATGCTTGCAGCAGTTTTAAAGCGATAGGCAGAGCGGATCATGAAAAAGGTGATCCCTCCTGCGATCAATGCAAGCAAAATTGCAACCACTACAATCATTCCCATACCAAGTCCCTCCTGGCTTCTCTCTTCGTAAGTATATCCCTCGTCATAGCCATAGCCACCATAGCTTTCATCCCGGTTGTCCCAGTCGTCATAATCGTAATCATACGCATAATCGCCGTACTCCAAGGTCAGAGTATCTTCTTGTGTCTCGGAAATCGGCTCTACAGAAACCGGCTGCATTACAGCAGCGGAGACAGAACATGCCGGGCAGAGAAGCAGTGCCATGGTAACAAGCAGGGTTGTCACGAAACCCGGACAGATTGCTTTTCTCATGAGAACATTGCACCTCCGATGATCAGGCTGAGGACAAAGACGAGAATTGCCACAAGAACGCTACAAAGAAGTGCTTTCGGTACAGAAAGAGGGGCTTCTCCGGACTGTTTTCCGGTCTGTCCGTTCATGGCGAAAAAGTAATCTTTCCCGTTGTATTGATAGCTTAAAAACCACACCGGCATCAGCACGTAATCTTTTTTGACGTTCCGCAAAGCCGCAGATTTCTGGGTCAGAACAACGCTGTCATAGCCGTGGATGTCGGATCGCAACAGTTCATAGCTGCCCTCTTCCACACGCTTTTGCACCCGTGGGAAGATTTGTTGATAGGTCACGTCGTATTTCTGTGCCATGAAACCGCTGAGATATTGCATGGAGAAGGGCTTTAGCTTGTCGTAGGGAAAGGGTTCGATGGCATCCATCAGTGCATCCTCGATTTTCTCAGAGCCGTCTGCCGGTACCATGCGATAGGGAATCACCGCAGCACGTGCCACATGGAACTCTTTTGTTTCCGTTACCTTGTAATCCCCCTCACGCCAAGTGCGGATTTTCTTGGCAATGCCACTGACCGCAGCGTCAGAGTCACAGTCTGTCAGCCAGAACGGAACATAAACCCCGGACATCTTCTCAAGCTGTTTCTGGTCGGTAAAGGATTTCGGGAGAAACCAACGCTTTTTGCACCATTTCTGGAACTGATCCAGTGCAGCTTGCCGGTTATAGGAAAAGGGCATTACCTTTGTGGGACAATATTCCCCGGAAAGTCGCCCTGCCAACACCACCGGGGCATGGCAATAGTAACAAAAGGTTGCTGCGGTTTCTGCTTCGGCAATAATCTGTGCACCACAGTTCTGACAACTGTACAGCCGTACCCCCTCTTCAAAGGCTTTTTCGTCATTTTCGTCTGTCACAGTATCTGCATCCGGGTCTGCTGTTGCCTTGGCGGTTTGTTCCATTTTGGAATAAATCTGCTGCATCTGGGCTTCGCTGAATCTGCTGTTGCAGAATTCACAGGAGAAGTCCTGCCCTGCCGGATCAAAGGTCAGTTCTGCACCGCAATTGGGACATTTATACTGTACTGTATTCATGGCACGCCTCCGTTACTGCTTCGGCTTGCCACAGTTATTGCAGAAGTTTCCGGTGTTGGTTGCCCCACAGCTACAAGTCCAAGCCCCGTCTGCCGGTTTCTTGCTACCGCAATTGGTACAGAAGTTCCCGGTGTTCGTCGCACCACAGCTACAAGTCCAACTGCCAACAGGGGCAGGCTTCTTTCCCCCACAGTTGGTACAGAAGTTCCCGGTGTTGGTTGCCCCACAGCTACAAGTCCAGCCGTTTGCTGCTGCCTGGGCGTTCTGATTCTGCTGCATTTGTTGTGCATTGGTTGCAGAAGCCGTTGCCATAAAGTTCCCGGCACCTTGCATTCCCATGCCCATTGCCATAAATGCCTGCCCTGCTCCGGCAGTGTTTGCCCCGGCACTCTGTAAGCCCTTTGCAATTGCCCCCTGGACATAGCCCTCTCGTACACTGGGATCAGACATCATTGCCCCCTGATTGCGCATATGGATCAGTTCTTTGCTCTCGTCATCATAGCTGATGCTTGCAATGCCCACAGAGCAGATATCCATACCTCTTGCCTGTGTCCAGTCCTCGTCCAGAACCGTTGCCATATACTTGGAAAGTTCCATACTCTTGGAAGCCAGTGCAGAGATCCGCACCCCGTCTACAGACATCTGTCCGATTGCAGCTTGCAATGCTGTGAGGAATTCTGCGTTAAACTGTTCCCCAAGGTCGGCAAATTCTACGTGGGTCGCATTTTTCGGCACAACCTCCATGAAGAATTTCAGGGGGTCAGTGATCTTGACGGAATATGCCCCGTGACAACGAACAAACAATTCTGCGTTGTAGAAATTGTCGAAATATTGCAGGGCGTTGCGTGTGCCAAAGCGAATGTTCCGGATTTCCTGCAAATTGATAAAGTAAACTTGCTGAGATTTTCCCGGCTGTCCTCCAAAGCGGAATCGCTCAAAGGTCTCCCGGACAGAGTCCTTGAGTTCCCCGTTGAACATCGAGGGGGCAGTGGAGAGATAAACCTCATAACAGCCCTCTTCTGCGGTGTAATCTACAATTCTGCCGCTGTCCATCAGAATCATCATCTGATTGGGCTTTACTTCAATTCTCGACCCGTTGGAAATAATGTCCGGTGTCCCCTTGCGGTTGCTGCCGTGTTTCCCCTTGGTGACCTGCACCCCTTTTGTCATTACGGTAGATGCCCCCATCTCCCCGGATGTGATATATTCCAGCCAGGAATCTGCCAAGGTACCGCTGACTGCGCCTACTGCTGCACGAATAAGTCCCATGTTGTTATACCTCCAGAAATTCTGAATGATCATCGCAAAGCCTTTATCCCTTTGCGAATTTTCTTTGTGGATTCGATTACGGTTATAGGATAGGTTATAGGATAACCTGTGCTCTATTATAGCATAAAGACAACTTTTTTGCAATAGGATTTGT
>CAYXKI010000159.1:0-3630 GCA_964465095.1 uncultured Ruminococcus sp. | reverse complement strand
AGCGCCACCTTGCCAAGGTGGAGGTAGCGAGTTCGAGCCTCGTAATCCGCTCCAAGACGGCGCTATAGCCAAGTGGTAAGGCAAGGGTCTGCAACACCCTGATTCTCCAGTTCAAATCTGGATGGCGCCTCCAAAAGCGCAATGAGAACGCACGGCGTTCTCTTTTTTTATACCCATTTGCAAGGAGTAAGAGTATCATGGGAATTTATCTGATTGATTATGAGAATGTTTATATTGAGGGCTTAACCGGATTGGAACGGCTGGGAAAATCCGATGAGGTCGTGATTTTTTATACCCAGAACCGTTGTGGGCTGACGTTTGAACTTCATCGCCGTCTGATTTCCAGTAAGGCGAAGTTACAGTTGATGGAAGTTGCAGCGCTGTCTACCAAGAAGAACACGGTAAAAAATGCATTGGATTTGCAACTATCTATGTATATCGGATATCTCATCGGCAGTTGTCCGAAAAAGCCTTTGTACATTATCAGTAAGGACACAGACTTTGATCTGAATCTGTCTTTCTATCGCCAGTATTTGCAGGGGGCAGGGGCAAGTTTGTCGATCTATGCAACCATAGAGAATGCACTGGACGGTGTACCGGAGGTAAGCCCGGTGCAACTTTTGGAGAAAGCGGAGGAAACCGCTGAGGAAGCTGCAACACCAGAACCGTCACAAGAACATGAGCACAAGAAAAAGGACAAGGACGCTGCATTCTTTTCAAAGCAGTTGCGCCAGAAAGTCTCTTCTCTTCTGGAAATTGAGGACAAGCAGGCAGTGAATCGGATTTGTGCTGTTGTGACGGCAGCAGAGGACTTGTTGGCACTGAACAACCTTTTGTCACGCTATTATCACGACGGCAAACAGGTGAAAGAGATTTACCATAAACTGAAACCGGAGTTTGGAACATTAAAAGAACTAGCAAAGGTGTAAGGCAAAACAACGCTCTACAAAACAGATTTTGTGGAGCGTTGACAGAAAAACCGGGAAACAACAGCGATTAGAGCAATTGTTTCCCGGTGATTTTTTCATGTTCCATTTTTCAAACAGACCTTACGCACGTTCTACTTTGCCGGAGCGCAGGCATCTGGAGCAAACGTACATATGACAAGGCGTTCCCTTCACGATCGCTTTTACACGCTTTACGTTCGGCTTCCATGTTCTGTTCGAGCGTCTGTGGGAGTGAGAAACCTTGATACCGAAGGTAACACCCTTTCCGCAAATTTCACATTTAGCCATCCTACTGCACCTCCTTACACGAGTTTGTATGTCCAGTTGCATACGGCAACTGACAAACCAACATATCTATTTTATCAGATTTCATGAAAAAAAGCAAGCCTTTTCCACGAAACTTTCGAATATTTTTTTTGAAACGAATTTTTCTTTGAAAACAGAATGATTTCCGACGGATAGAGACAAATTGGTTTTATTTACTTTGCTTTTCAAAGAAAAACAAAATGGCATCTGACCGGAAGCGAAGAGATAGACCCTATGGGAAAGGGAAAAGCCGGAAGCTTCTGTAAAATGGGCTTGAAATTTTATCTGAAATCTTGTATAATAGAAAATATATCATGTGTGGTGTTGTCACCGTTTTTGGCGGAGTGTTCCGCAGAAAGGCAGGCATTGTATGAGTCTTCTCAGTAGTTTCTTCTCTCTGGATCGGTATACAATTTTGGCAAGAATTGCAATTATGCTGCTGATACTGCCCCTTCATGAATTTGCCCATGGTTGGGTGGCAAAAAAATGTGGTGATGATACAGCATCTGTAAGCGGCAGATTGACGCTTAATCCCATTGCACATTTAGATCCTTTTGGTTCTGTGCTTTTGCTGCTTACGGGATTTGGCTGGGCGAAGCCTGTTCCCATCAATCCCGCCCGGATGCGTCACCCCAGAACCGGCGTGATCTGGACTTCTCTTGCCGGACCGGTTTCTAATTTGCTGGCTGCTTTGGTCGGGGTAATTGGACTGCAGATTGTCTATCCTTTTTATGTGCTTCATGGCGGTGCAGTACTTCTGGCATTGCGATACTTTTTTTCCGTTTTTGCAACGGTAAATGTCAGCCTCGCAATTTTCAATTTGATTCCTGTACCACCACTGGACGGTTCGAAAGTGTTGATGATGCTTTTGCCCTATAAACAGGGGCGATGGATGGAAACCCATCAGCAGATCCTGTCTTTGATTCTCTGGGCATTGATTCTCTTTGGCGTTCTCAGCACTCCCCTCAGTTGGCTCTCCAGTTGGGTGATTCAGCTTTTTATCTGGATTACAAACTGGATCAGCGTTTTGATTCAATTGGTTTTGTAAGCATATGCAGAAGATTTCATTTAAATTAGAGGTCTTTGAGGGACCGATGGATTTGTTGCTGAGTCTGATTACTAAGCACAAGCTGAACATTTATGATATAGAAATCTCCAGTTTGTTGGAACAATATCTGGCATATCTGGATCAATGTCGGGAACAGGATCTGGAACTTGCCGGGGAATTTCTGGAGATGGCAGCAAGGCTGATCTATATCAAAACCGTTTCCCTTTTGCCAAGACCGGAAGAGGCACAAAAAGAGAAGCAAGCACTTCAGGGCGCGTTGATTGAATTTGCATTGTGCAAACAGGCTGCCGGACTTTTGGCACAGCAATTTGTAGGAGGACAAGTTTTCGTCCGGAAACCTATGAAAGTAGAGGTCTCTCCGGCATATGCACGGGAACATCCTCCCCGGATTTTGTTGGAAACCTGGATTGCCATGGGACAAAAGCAATTTGCCCCACAGGACACTGCGAAAGATCGGTTGCAACGTGTGGTAAGTCAGCCGGTGGTTTCGGTTATGTCCAAGGTGGTCTATGTGATGCGAAAAGTGTATCACAATGAGCACGTTTATTTCGGTGCACTTTATGCAGATGTGCGAGAGCGTTCCGCAAGAGTGGCACTGTTTCTGGCGGTGTTGGAACTGACAAAGCATGGACGGATTGGAATCAGCGAAGATGGAACGTATCTCTATCGTCGATTGGATAGGATGAAAAAGAAAGACAGAAAAAAGAATCAGGAAGTAGAAGAACCGGAAGCAACTGAAAACGATTTTGCAGAAGCATTCGTTTAAGGTTGTGGTAGATGGGGTATTATACAAATGAAGGAAACAAAAAAGCAGCCACTTCTCACGGCATTGGAAGCCATTCTTTTTGCAAGTGGAGAACCGATTTCTGTACAGCGTCTGGCGCAAGCCTGCGAGGAAAAGGAAGCTGTGGTGACAGAGGCATTGGAACAGCTTGAAAAGGACTATGAAGAGAGAGAAAGCGCAATCTGTATTCAGAAGCTTGGCGATAGTTGGCAGATGTCTACCCATCCGGCATATGCAGAGGTGATTCTGAAAGCGGTAGAAACCAAAAAACAAGCACCGCTTTCCGCAGCCGCTATGGAGGTATTGACCATTGTGGCATACAATCAGCCGGTAAGCAAGGGCTTTGTGGAACACGTTCGTGGTGTGGATAGCAGCACGGTGGTGAATACTTTGGTGGAAAAGGAACTGCTTATGGAAGTGGGACGACTGGATGTTCCGGGAAAGCCGATTGCATATGGAACAACGCCCCATTTTCTCCGGTGCTTTGGAATGCACTCTATTGAGGAATTGCCACAGATTCCTAC
>CAYXKI010000158.1:0-3767 GCA_964465095.1 uncultured Ruminococcus sp. | reverse complement strand
GGGATCATAGCCCAAGACAGACAAATTTGCTACATCACTTCCCGGCTTCATGCCGTCCTGTACAGTTTTCACAAGACCAACTGTTGCGGTCTTTGCCAATGCGTCCATGTTCGGGGTATCCGCAGCCTCCAGCGGTGTCTTATTTCCCAGTGCTTCCACCGGATAATCTGCCATACCATCACATAATACTACCAGATATTTCATCAAAGAAAGCCTCCTGTAAAAGGGCAAAATATTAGAACTTAGAACTTGTTCTCACAGGCAACACTACATAAAGTTCTATTAGTGCAGTATTGCCTTGCTTATTATAACACATTTATATTTATTTGTCCAGAGTTTTTGAAAACTATGCGAAAGCAATCTTGTTGAAAATGTTCCACCGGAACATTTTCAAGGCTTTGGTGATTTTTGACACCCAGAAAGGGAGAACGGTCTTGTTCGTTCTCCCTCGAAAAGCTATCGCTTTTCTCACCCTCTCCTACAACGGTCAAATCCAAGCGTTGCACTCCTAATTCTTCGAGCAGAATCCTGCCTCAGAATTAGTCGCCGTGCGCAAAAGTATGCGCAGAGTATTTCGCTGTCTGCGGACAGCGACAAGGGCTTCTCGCCCTTGACCTCGGCAGCATTTTCGAGAAATTGCTGCATCAAAAAGCTTTTCTGTCTGTGAAAACAACCACATCTCCTAAAGAATAAAACAAATAAGCCCACTACATCCCTCATTAATAATCCGTTGCAAGGTTTCTTGCAGTTTCAGTCTTGCATCCAGTGGCATTTTTGACAGTTTATTATGAAGTCCCTCTCCCACCAATTCGTGAAGCGATTTTCCAAAAATATTCGAAGCCCAGATTTTCTGTGGATCTTCCTCAAAGCCCTCCAAAAGATACAGCACCAATTCTTCACTCTGTTTCTCTGTTCCTACAATGGGGCTTACCGTCGTATGAATGTCCGCACGCATCATATGAATAGACGGGGCAGAAGCACGCAGTCGCACTCCATATCGACCACCCTGTCGGATAATCTCCGGCTCTTCCAAAGTCATCTCGGTAGAATCCGGCATCACAATGCCATAGCCTGTTGCCTCTACCTCCTCCAATGCCGGCTGAATCCGGCGATAGGCTTTCTGAATCTTACAAAGTTCCTGCAAAATCGGTAGCAAATCGTTTTCTCCCGGAATCTCCAGTCCCGTAGCTTCTCCCAGAATCTGATAGAACAAATCCGGAGAGAGTTCTGCTTTTACCGTAACTGCCCCGGTATCCAGACGGGTTTCCAAAAGGCTTGCTGCTGTAATATAATTGCACTCCCGGATCATAGACGGAAATTGCAGAGCATCCCGTATGGTATGGAGTTCTCCGGCTGCCTGACGAATACAGGAAAACAAAGCATCTCGCAGCCAGTGTTCCCGTTCCAGAGAAGTCACCCACCCGGGCATTACCACATTCAACTCCTGAATGGGAAAGCTTTGCAACAAAGCACAGAAAATCTCCTGGATTTCCTCCTCTTCCAGTTCCAGACAGTTCACAGGCAATACCCTTGCCCCATACTGTTGCTCCAAGGTTTCCGCAAGTGCCTTTGCCTTTTCCGAATGGGGATGGAGACAATTGAGCAGCACCACAAAGGGCTTTCCAAGTTCCCGGAGTTCCTCAATCACCCTTGCCTCACACGCCTGATATTCCTCTCGTGGCAGTCCGGTAATGCTTCCGTCTGTTGTCACCACAAATCCAATGGTGGCGTGTTCTGAAATCACCTTTCTCGTGCCCACCTCTGCTGCCATGTTAAATGGCACATCCTGTTCAAACCATGGAGTATGTACCATTCTGGGCTGTTGATTTTCAATATATCCCAAGGCACTTGGGAGAATATACCCCACGCAGTCAATCAACCGCACCCGCATCCGGGTCTGATTTTCCAAAGCAAGTTCCACCGCATCCTCCGGAATAAACTTTGGTTCGGTTGTCATAATCGTCTTTCCCCCGGCAGACTGAGGGAGTTCATCCTTTGCCCGGTCACGCTGCACCGGGTCCTCCATATGTGGGAGGACAAGCTTTTCCATAAACCGCTGAATCAGCGTGGATTTTCCGGAACGTACCGGTCCCACAACGCCAATATAAATATCCCCCTGTGTCCGTGCGGCAATCTCTGCATAAATTCCTTTTCCCATGATCCGGCACACCTCCTTGTGACATTTCTCCTACTGTACAATGGGAATAAACAACATTCCCGATGTTGTCAACTTTTCCTCTGTCAAATCATTTTCCTCCAGAATTGCACGGACACTGGTATGACACCGCTTGGCAATCTCCCAGATGTCCTCCTGTTCTACCCCATAATAAAGCTTTAAGGCGCAGTCCTGCTCTCGAACCAGTCGGGTGCTGCTGTCCATATGAAGTTGCGACAGACAATCACAATGTTGTTCCGGATAAAGCACCCCTTGCACAAGCAGCGTCGCCTGCACAGAAACCGTTCCATCTGAGGACAAGTGATAAGTGCTGTCCATTGCCTCCAACTGTGTCTGTAGCTGTACACAGGTACAAGGGCAAGTTACTGCGATGGTAGTTTCAAAGGCTTCCTCTTTTTCCAGAAGCATCGGCATTTTTTCCGCATCCTCTGCCAGAAGCCCCACACAAAGCATTCCACTGAGGTGCAACTGATTTTGTTCCGGCAGAAACTGCATATTCACGTTACGCACCTGACAGTGTAAATCGTGAACATAAGAGGGAATAGAATCCCCCGGTTTCAAAGTCGTTGCACAAGAAAACGTGTTGTGCAAGGAAATCGGTGGCATGGGAATTTTCAGCGTGGTTTTCTCCAGAGTACAAGGGTATACCGTGGAAAACGCATCTGTCACAAGCTGTGTAGTGGCAGTTCGGATTGCGGTGCAACAAAGACGCAATTCCAACTCAAAGGAAACGCTCCCGGGGAGTTCTTTTTTCCCACCGGTGGGCTTACACTCCCAGCGCACCGGTTGAGATGCCACATGAACCTGATCGTTGTCCTTGATCTTTGGCATATCTACAATCTGGCTAAAGGGGAGAGAAAATTCCAACTGTTCCAGTCCTGTTGTTCCGTCCTCTCTCTGCCAACGATAGAGAAGCTGTACCCCTGCCTCCCCTTTTGCAATGACTTTTCCGGCTAAGACAGACTGCTCTCCATGAAGCATCCGCACCCGACTGCGGAGAATATCACACACCGGTGGCTTGGTTTCCCCAAGGGGAATTTCTTCGCTTAGCACAAAAGATTTCACCGCCGTCTGACGGTCTGCTGCATAGGTAACTTTCTCTTTCTTCAACTGAATGTGCATTCCAAAGGCATCCTGGATCACCGTCTGGGGACGCTGTCCTACCGCTTGGATCTGTACCGCCACTGCCCCTCGTACCTCTAACCGTCTGGGGCTGATGGCACGACAGGTCTGATAGGCAACTCTGGGACGGATCTGTACCTGAATGTTGCTGTCCTGTTCCGGCAGAAGTGCACTCCGGGAAAAATTCATCTGCTGTAAAATGCAAGCAAGTTTTGTCTGTCCGCTTCCGCAATAAAGCACCCGGATTTCTGCGGAGAGTTCATAGGAAACACGATCTCCTGCAACAGATTCCCGTAAAACAGAGGGCTGTATCTCACATCCGATGATCCGGAAAATATCCGGCTCGTAATCCGGCAGCACATAATCCAGTTCAATGCTCTGTTCCTGTAACTCCTCCAACACCATCTCTGTAACCGGAATTGTCTCTCGATTGATTTTCAGTTCCATGTTCTGTTCCTCCTTGAAATTA
>CAYXKI010000157.1:0-3790 GCA_964465095.1 uncultured Ruminococcus sp. | reverse complement strand
GCGGCGAAGAGGGTGAGATAAGCCACAGCTTTTCGAGGGAGAGCGAACAAGACCGGTCTCCCTTTCTGGATGTACGAAAATACAAACGCCTTGGAAACGTTCCGGTGGAACGTTTGTAACGAAACTTGATTTTATTCCTATACACGAAAATCAATTTTAGGATATTAACTTGCTCGAAATGTTTCACTAAAAAGCCTCCCTCAGAGAGGAAACCTTAATAGGATGGAGCGTATTTGATTTGATTCCTAAAAGTGACATCTTGACAAACCCACCTCTTTCTGCTATGATATCTAAGGACAGTATCCACAAGGAAGTGTGCTTCTGTGGAATTGTACTATTGGACACGACAATTTGGGGAAAAATTGTCGCTTGGAGGAATGAAAAAATGAAACAAACGGTGCAGTCGCTTCGGGAGAAGAAACAGCAGGGAGAAAAATTGACGATGCTCACCTGTTATGATTACTCCACAGCGAAACTGATGGACGAAGTGGGCGTGGATATGCTCTTGGTGGGGGATTCTCTTGGCAACGTGATTCTGGGCTATGAGGATACCGTTTCTGTTACCATGGAGGATATGATCCACCACTCTGCCGCAGTGGCAAGAGGAACGAAAAATGCCCTTGTTGTGGCAGATATGCCTTTTCTCTCCTATCAGACTTCGGTCTATGACGCAGTTTGCAATGCCGGTCGCCTGATGAAAGAGGGTCGGGTCGGCGCAGTAAAATTGGAGGGTGGCAAGGTGGTCTCTGACCAGATTACCGCAATTGTCAATGCCTCCATTCCGGTGGTTGCCCATCTTGGGATGACTCCACAATCCGTGAATACCTTAGGTGGATTCAAGGTGCAGGGAAAGACACTGGAAACTGCCAAGAAGCTTGTGGAAGATGCCAAAGCAGTGGAAAAAGCCGGCGCATTTGCCGTGGTTCTGGAGTGCGTACCGGAAAAGCTTGCAACCTATATTACAAGCCTCCTCTCCATTCCCACCATCGGAATCGGCGCAGGAAAGGGCTGTGATGGACAGGTTCTTGTGTACCAGGATATGCTTGGCATGTTCCGGGATTATTGTCCCAAGTTTGCAAAGCAGTTTGCAAATATCGGGGATCAGATGCAAAAGGCATTTTCTGCGTATTGCACCGCAGTAAAAGAAGAAAGTTTTCCGGCAAAAGAACATGTGTTCTCTATTGCCGATGAGATCATGGAACAGCTTGAACAGGAGGCAGAGTAACATGGAGATAGTACAGACAATTGCGGAGGTACGAGATCGGGTAAAGGCTTGGCGGAAAGAGGGGCTGACGGTCGGGCTCGTTCCAACCATGGGATATCTGCATGAGGGACATCAAAGCCTGATTGCAAAAGCATGTCAGCAAAACGACAGAGTCGTGGTAAGCGTTTTTGTCAATCCTACCCAGTTCGGGGCAAATGAGGATCTGGACAGCTATCCAAGAGATCTGGAACATGACGCTGCACTTTGCGAAAAAACCGGTGCATCCCTGATTTTCCACCCCACTCCGGAGGAGATGTATCCAAAGGGCTTTTGCAGCTTTGTGGATATGGATGTGCTGACAAAGGAACTCTGTGGTCTGAGCCGTCCGGTACATTTCCGTGGGGTATGTACCGTGGTTTCAAAGCTGTTTCATATTGTCCAGCCGGATCGGGCATATTTCGGGGAAAAAGATGCCCAGCAGCTTGCGGTTATCCGCAGAATGGTGCTGGATCTGAATCTGGATATCGAAATCGTAGGCTGTCCCATTGTCCGAGAACCGGATGGACTTGCAAAAAGTTCCAGAAACACCTATCTCTCTGAGGAAGAACGCAAGGCAGCGTTGGTGCTGAGCCGTAGTATTTTCGCCGGGAAAGCACTGGTAGAATCCGGGGAGCGGGATGCTGCAAAACTGGTTCAGTGTATGACGGATCTGATTGCACAAGAACCTCTTGCAAAAATTGATTATGTAAAGGTTGTGGATCTTCTGACCATGCAGCAGATCGGGACACTGAATCGTCCTTTTCTGGCAGCAATGGCGGTCTATATCGGAAAGACAAGATTGATTGACAACTTTATGATGGAAATAGGGGGAACGGCACAGTGACCATTACAATGCTCAAGGGAAAGATTCACCGTGCCACGGTGACACAAGCGGAACTGAATTACGTTGGCAGTATTACCGTGGATCAGGATCTTCTGGAGGCTGCCGGGATTCTGGAATATGAAGCCGTTCAGGTGGTGAACGTGAACAACGGAAACCGTTTTCTGACGTATACAATCCGTGGGGAACGTGGTTCCGGTGTGATTTGTCTCAATGGTGCTGCGGCAAGACAGGCACAGCCAGGGGACAAGGTGATTCTCATGAGTTATGCACAGGTGACCCCAGAAGAGGCAAAGACCATGAAGCCCAACGTGGTGCTTGTGGATGAGGAGAACAAAATCACAAAGCGAAGCCACTATGAAGCCCATGGGGAACTGGCGTAAGGGGGAGAAGGCATGCTACAGGGAAAAACAGTGGTTCTTGGGGTAACCGGAAGCATTGCAGCCTATAAAATCGCAGAACTTGCAAGCCGTTTGGTAAAACGCCACGCTGATGTGCACGTGATTCTCACGGAAAACGCAACCCAGTTTATTACCCCGGTGACTTTTGAAACGCTGACCGGGAACAAGTGCTTGGTGGAGACCTTTGACCGGAGTTTTCAATTTCATGTGGCACACGTAAGCCTTGCCCAAAAGGCAGATTGTATGCTGATTGCCCCGGCATCTGCCAACAGCATCGGGAAAATCGCAAACGGAATCGCAGATGATATGCTGACCACAACGGTAATGGCTTGTACTGCCCCGGTTTTGCTTGCCCCGGCAATGAATACCCATATGTACGAAAATTCCATTGTACAGGACAATCTGAAAAAACTTGCAAGCTTTGGCTACAAAATCATTCCCACCGCAGAGGGCAGACTTGCTTGCGGATCGGTGGGAAAGGGAAAAATGCCCGAACCGTCTACGCTGGAGAACTGGATTCTGCGAGAGATTGCCAAGGAAAAAGACCTTGCAGGCAAACACATTCTTGTAACTGCCGGGGCAACCCAGGAAGCCATTGACCCGGTACGTTATCTCACCAATCACTCCACAGGAAAGATGGGCTATGCAATTGCAAGACAGGCAATGCTTCGTGGGGCACAGGTGACACTTGTTACAGGCAAGACAGCCCTAGAACCGGTTCCTTTTGTGGAAACCGTGGAGATCACCAGTGCAGAGGAGATGTTTCAGGCGGTGACAGAACGTGCGCCGTCTCAGGATATGATCATCAAAGCTGCTGCGGTGGCAGATTACACCCCGGTACAGGTGCACACCGAAAAGCAGAAAAAGTCCGCACAGGAGGCAGCGCTTCCGTTAAAGCGGACAAAGGACATTCTGGCATATCTGGGGGAACACAAAAGAGAGGGACAGCTTCTCTGTGGCTTTTCCATGGAAACCATGCAGATGTTGGAACACTCCCGGGAAAAGTTGCAAAAGAAAAATCTGGACATGATCTGTGCCAATAATCTGAAAGTAGAGGGTGCAGGATTCGGGACAGACACCAATGTGGTGACTATGCTGACACGAGAACAGGAAGTACAGCTTCCTCTACTGTCCAAAGAACAGGTGGCAGATGCCCTTTTGGATATGCTTAAAACACTATAGGCAATAATATAATGATCGCATAGAAAAAGCGAGGATGGTTTTGTTTCCATTCTCGCTTTTGTTTTTATGGCGACACCGCACAAAGATTGTGCGTCAGATGCGCAGTCAGATTTTTTGTCAGAT
>CAYXKI010000156.1:0-3823 GCA_964465095.1 uncultured Ruminococcus sp. | reverse complement strand
GATCGCTTTCACTCTCGCTTCGTCCTGAACAGGATGCTCCTCTACCAACTGTTACTGACGCACAATCTTTGTGCGGTGTTGCCTTATGCTTCTGTGCTTGGTGCTTCTTCCGCATCCTCTGCAATTTCTGTCAGAATTTCCTGTACCTCCGCAACGCCCTCTCTTGTCATGGACGAAAAGGGAACCACATGAATCTGGGAGAAATACGGGATTTCTGTTTCGAATGCCTCCATGCGTTTTTTTCGTTCTGTCTTGTTCAGCTTATCTGCTTTTGTCAGAACAATCACAAAGGGCAATTCACTTTCAACCAGAAATTCAATCATTTGCAGATCATCTTTCGATGGCGGATGACGCATATCAATCAACAGCAGAATCAGACGCAAATCTCTGTCTGCCCCAAGATACCCGGAAATCAGCCCTGACCAGCGTTCCTTTTCAGACTTTGACACCTTGGCATATCCATATCCCGGAAGATCCACAATAGTCAAGGGAGCAAGCCGATAAAAATTGATGGTTGCGGTTTTTCCCGGAACAGCACTGACACGTGCCAGAGATTTTCGCTGAAAGATTTTATTGATCAGTGTAGACTTCCCCACGTTGGATCGCCCTGCAAAAGCAATCTCAACCGAATCACAAGGGGGAATCTGTGAAAATGTCCCATAGGAGGCAAGAAACTTTGCATTTTGAAATTGTAGCTGCATAAAACGCCTCCTAGGACAAGATCTCTGTCTTTTTCTTTGAATGGCTGCCCTTTTTCGAAACAAGTGCAGTTTCCAACACCGTTTCCAAGGTCTTTGCCGGAACAAAGTTTACGTTTTCCTTGACAACCGCATCCACTTCTTCCAGATCCGGTACATTTTCCTCCGGAATAATCACCGTCTGGATTTTTGCCCGATATGCAGCCATGGATTTCTCCCGTAGCCCACCAATGGGCAGCACTTTGCCATGCAGTGTAATTTCCCCGGTCATGGCAACATCTCCACGAACCGGTGTGCCGGACAAAGCAGAAATCAGTGCCGTTGCCATAGTAACTCCGGCAGAAGGTCCGTCCTTGGGAACTGCCCCCTCCGGCGCGTGAATGTGCACATCCTGTTTGGTATAGAAGTCCTCCGGAATGCCATAGATATCTGCTACACTCCGTGCATAGCTGACCGCAATTTTTGCACTCTCTTTCATTACATCGCCAAGAGAACCGGTGCACTCTACGTTGCCTTTTCCGGGCATTGTCAGCACCTCAATGGGCATCAGCACCCCACCTACAGAAGTCCACGCAAGACCGTTTACAATGCCCACAGCGTCCTGATGATTCTGTGCCTCCGGGCGATATTTCGGAATGCCTAGATACTCTGTCACAGTGTCTTTGTCAAATACCACTTTCTTGCAAGCACCGTCTACAATCCGCTTCGCTGCTTTCCGGCAAAGGGTTCCGATGTTTCGTTCCAGTTCACGCACGCCGGCTTCTCTGGTGTATCCGTCAATCAGCGTATAGAGTGCCTCGTCCAGAATCCGGCATTGTGTCCCTTTCAGTCCGTGCTTTTTCAGTTGTTTCTTAACAAGATGTTCCCTTGCAATGTGGAACTTCTCTTCCCGGGTATAGCTTCCCAGTTCAATGATCTCCATACGATCCAGAAGCGGTGCAGGAACAGGGTCAAGAGAGTTTGCCGTTGCCACAAAGAGCACCTTGCTCAGATCAAAGGGAACTTCCACGTAATGATCCCGGAATGCTTTGTTCTGTTCGCTGTCCAGAACCTCCAGAAGTGCCGCAGAGGGGTCTCCACGGAAATCATTACTCATTTTGTCAATCTCGTCCAGCAAGATCAAGGGGTTGCTGGTACCGGCACGTGTTATCGCATCCACAATCCGTCCCGGCATTGCCCCGATGTATGTCTTTCGATGTCCCCGGATGTCCGATTCATCTCGCACACCGCCCAGAGAAATCCGCTCATATTTTCTTCCAAGTGCTGCTGCAATGGACTTTGCAACAGAAGTTTTTCCCACACCGGGAGGTCCCACAAAGCACAGGATCTGTCCTGTAGCTTCCGGCAAAAGGGTGCGTACTGCAAGACTCTCCAGAATCCGCTCTTTCACCTTTTGCAAGCCATAGTGATCCCGTTCCAGAATGGTCTGTGCCCGTTTCAGATTCACTTTCCCGGTGGTGAATTTAGACCAAGGCAGGGCAAGCACCGTGTCCAGATAGCTGCGGATAACAAAGGACTCCTGGGATGCCATGGGCATATGAATCAACCGCTGTGCCTCTTTCAAAAGCTTTTCCTTGTTTGCCTCGTCCAGTGGGAGGGCAAGTATTTTTGCCCGATACTCGTCTGCATCCGCAGCAGGGTCTTCCACATCGCCCAATTGCTCTGCAATGAGTTGCATCTGTTCCCGGAGATAATATTCCCGTTGAGAACGATCCAGATTCTCCTGGGTCTGCTCCTGTATTTTCTTTTCCATCCGAAGAACATCGATTTCATCGGTGAGAATCTGAAGCAACGTCCGCAAACGAACGCTCCAATCGCTCTGTTCCAACAAAAGCTGTTTTTCCGGATAATCCAGTGCCACGTTGAACACAATCTGCTCAAACATACGCACCTGGTCATTTTCACAAAGAATGGATGCCACAAGTTCTCTTGGCATTCTGGGAAGAAGACTTGCGTAATATTCGAATGTATTTTTGATGCATCGTCCAAGGGCAATGCGTTCTGTCTGTTCATCAGGATCCAGGGTGCACTCCTCCGGAATAAAATATTCTACTTCCGGAGAGCCGTTTTCTGAAGTCCCCTTTGGATAATAATGCAGAATCGTAGCCCTGGATTTGCCCTCTGCCAGCACCCGTACAATTCCATCCGGTGTACGAAGCATCTGACGAATTTCTGCGACAACCCCGATATGATACAAATCCTCTTCTTCCGGTTCTTCCACCATGGCATCACGCTGTGCAACCAGAAAAACACGACGACCACCTTGCATTCCTGCCTGTAACGCCTGAATAAAGGGTTCTCGTGCCAGATCAAAGTGCATCGTCATTCCCGGAAATAGTACCATGCCACGCATTGCAATTACCGGCAATTTTTGCGTTAGAAGTTTCTCCATCATACTCTCTGTTTCCTTCCTGCGATTCCTTTTCCACAAACGGAACATCTGCCCTGTGCCTATGATAACGTAAGATCATGTGTTTGTATGAAAGTGATGTCTTAAAACTTGTTCTCAGACATCCGAATCTGTTTTATTATCTATTATACTATACTTCGAGGAATTTTGCAAGTGGTAAGTTCTGAAAATTATATTTCTTTTTGCATCGGCGTTCCAGCGTGAAATTCCATCCGTATTCTCCCTCCTCTCACTCTTTGGGAATTGAACAGTATTCTTGTTTTGTCTCTTGTTTTATATTCTTGTTTTCTTGTAGGACATGTATGTCCTAGCAGGGGGGGACATGGGTGTCCCTAGTAGGTATGACATGAGTGTCCTATGACATGGGTGTCATAGGTCTATGGGATTTTGTGAACAGTATTCTTGTTTTCTATTCTTGTTTTATATTTTTTATTTTCTTGTATGAACTGTGGTTCAGTACCCCCTATGAACTGTAGTTCAGTACCCCCTATGAACCGTGGTTCAGTGATCTGTGGTTCATATGAACTGTGGATCAGTGATCTGTAGATCATACCCCCCATAATTTTCCCCGATGTTTCCCCCATCATTTTCCCCCAAAAACAACCCCTCTCACTAATAGCGCCAAAAGGGCAAAAAATGAAACGCAAACGTTCCACTTTCATAAGGCGACACCGCACAAAGACCGCCTGACGGCTTTGCACGTCATCTGCTTGCA
>CAYXKI010000155.1:2097-3830 GCA_964465095.1 uncultured Ruminococcus sp. | reverse complement strand
GAGAACTGCGGAGCACGACGTGCGGCCTTGAGACCGTACTTCTTACGTTCCTTCATTCTCGGGTCACGAGTCAGGAAGCCAGCCTTCTTGAGTGCCGGACGCAGTTCCGGATTGAATACCAGAAGTGCACGGGAGATACCGTGACGGATTGCGCCAGCCTGACCGGTAACGCCGCCACCGGTAACGGTGCAGATGACATCCAGCTTGTCCATGTTGTCAGTCAGGTTCAGAGGCTGACGAACGATCAGCTTCAGAGTGTCCAGACCGAAGTACTCATCAATGCTTCTGCCGTTGATGGTAATGTTGCCATTGCCGGGATACAGACGAACTCTTGCAACAGAGTGCTTCCGTCTGCCGGTGCCATAGTAGTATTTTACTTTAGATTCGTACATGTTCTCTGCTCCTTTCCCTTAGAACTCGCAAACTTCCGGCTTCTGAGCCGCCTGCTTGTGCTCTGCGCCCTTGTAAGTACGCAGACGCTTTAACTGGTTTGCGCCCTGGGTGTTGTGGGGGAGCATTCCCTTAACAGCGATCATCATTGCTTCATCTGCTTTTTCTTCCATCATAACCTTGTACTGTGTCTTCTTCAGACCGCCGATCCAACCGGTGTGCCAGTAGAAATACTTCTGCTCCAGCTTCTTACCGGTGAGAACAGCCTTCTCACAGTTGATGATGATTACGTTGTCACCACAGTCTACGTGCGGTGCGAATGTGGGCTTGTGCTTACCACGCAGTAAGTGCGCAGCCTGTGCAGCGACACGACCCAGCGGCTTGCCGGCAGCGTCCAGCACATACCACTTGCGATCTACTTCGCTAGCCTTCGGCATAGTTGTTGCCATAGTCAATTCCTCCATGAAACTTCTATCAAAAATAATCTCGGTTCCCTCGGATATCGAGGAAACGCAGCAGAGGGCAGTTGGGTTAGACTGCACTGCCGGCATTGCGCAAGATTAAAACCGGTCTCTCTGACAGTACAGATATTATTATACCACACTCTAAATTCTCTTGTCAAGTCATTTTTGCATTCCTTTTTTGGATTTTCGGAAGAATTTCCTTGTGAATTTTGTGCATGTTGCCATTTCCCCTTGCAAAAAGACCCGGTGACTTGCTTTTTTTCTGAAACTGCGTTATAATAACAGATGTGGAAAACAGGGACAAGATCCCCTGTGCCGAAAGGAGGTGGGGAGAATGTCCACTTACCCGAAAGACGCACTTGTCTTTCTGACACGAAGAGCCTATGAAACCGGGGAAATCCGCATCGCCCTGAATACCGCCGAACCTTGTGCAATACAGGACTCCGGCTGGCAGCTTTTTCAGGGAAAAGAAACCGGACTGGAACTTGCCGACCCGGGGAATAGCCTCTTGGTGTCCCTCTCCCGTGCCTTGGAATTAGAGCCGAGGCTAAACGCACTTTTCGCAATGCCCAGACCTACCACCCGCTGTGCCTATTGTATGGATACGGCAACGGGGACATTTTTGAAAATGGACTACCCGGAAAATCCACCTACAGCGTAAGGATGGCGGAAGAAATGCCGGTGTCGCTTGTGATGATCTTGCTGGAATCTGCGTTGGCAAGAAGCATATAATAGATCAGACAGGCGAGAATGCAAAGTGCAAAAAAGAATACAACAACCCGAAACCGAAACCGCAGAAATGGCTTTGGTTTATGAATATCATCTACCCGATGCAGACGCTTTTGTTTTCTTCTCATAATGGGAAACCCTCCTTCTGGG
>CAYXKI010000155.1:0-1997 GCA_964465095.1 uncultured Ruminococcus sp. | reverse complement strand
TTTGGGACAGAAAGGAGAATCACCATGTGTGGTTTTGTAGGATTTACCAATCATATTGACAACTCCAATGTCGTACTCCAGGAGATGCTGGACAAAATCCGGCACCGTGGACCCGATGCAGAGGGGACCTATCTGGACGAAAACATCGCTTTGGGACACCGGAGACTGAGTATCATTGACGTGTCCGAGGCAGGCAATCAGCCCCTGTACAGCGAGGATGGCAACCTTGTGCTGGTGTACAATGGAGAGATCTATAACTATCAGGATATCCGTTCCCGTCTGATTGAGGCAGGCTATCACTTCGCCACACAGACCGATTCCGAGGTATTGCTCTATGGCTATCAGGAATATGGCGCAGAACTTCTGGGACAGCTTCGTGGAATGTTCTCCTTTGTCATCTGGGACAAAAAAGCAAAGAAACTTTTCGGTGCAAGAGATTTCTTCGGCATCAAGCCCATGTACTACGCACAGATGGGAGAAACGTTCCTTTTTGGTTCTGAAATCAAAAGTTTCCTCTCTCATCCCCATTTTAAAAAGGTATTAAACACCACCGCCTTAGAGAATTATCTGACGTTCCAGTATTCTCCCTGTGACGAAACCTTTTTCCAAGGGGTCTATAAACTCCCGGCAGCCCACTATTTTGTCTATGAGGACGGCAAGCTGACGGTAAAACGCTATTGGGATATCCACTTCCGGGCAGAAGAAAAGCCGGAACTGGACACATGGGTCAATCGCATCTCCGAAACTTTCCACAACAGCGTAGAAGCACACAAAATCGCCGATGTAGAGGTGGGTTCTTTCCTGTCCAGTGGGGTGGACTCTAGCTATGTGGCAGCCATTGCCGATGTGGATAAGACCTTTACTGTGGGCTTTGGCACAGAAGAACGCTATAACGAAATCGGTTGGGCAAAGAATTTCTCCGAGGCAATCGGCAAGAAGAATTATAATAAGGTAATCGCCCCGGAAGAGTACTGGGAAAAGTTGCCCATGATTCAATATCACATGGATGAACCCCTTGCAGACCCTGCCGCCATTGCTTTGTACTTTGTCTGCAATCTGGCATCCCAGTCTTTAAAGGTTGTGCTGTCCGGAGAGGGTGCAGATGAGATTTTCGGTGGATACAATGTCTACAGCGAACCCGGTGGGTCAAAGTATGACAAACTCCCAAGAGGGCTGAAACGTGGCATCGGAAAAGTTGCAGAGAAAATGCCTGCACACAAGGGCAGAAACTTCCTTGTTCGAAAGGGAAAAGACTTAGAGGAACGCTTTATCGGCAACGCCTATATGTTCACCCCGGCAGAGCGGAAAGCCCTGTTGAAAATGCGCACCAACGCCCCCGATCCCATGGAAATCACCAAGCCGTTTTACGACAAGGTACAGGATCAGGACGACGTGACAAAAATGCAATATCTGGATCTGCATCTGTGGATGACCGGGGATATTCTTCTGAAAGCAGACAAAATGAGCATGGCAAACTCTCTGGAACTTCGTGTGCCGTTCTTAGACCGTGAAGTAATGGCACTGGCGGAACAGATTCCCACACGGTATCGTGTGACGAGAACAGCCACCACAGACGAAAAGACCCCCTATATTACCAAATATGCAATGCGACTTGCCGCAAAGCAGGATACACCGCCGGAGACTGCCAAGACCGCAGCCAAGAAGAAACTGGGCTTCCCGGTTCCTATTCGTGTCTGGTTGAAAGAGGATAAGTATTACAACGTGGTCAAGGAGCAGTTTGAAAGCGATGCAGCACATCGGTTTTTCTACACAGAAAAGCTGGTACACTTGCTGGATGAACATCGTGCCGGAAAAGCAGATAACAGCCGGAAAATCTGGACATTGTATATCTTCTTGGTGTGGTATCAGGTTTACTTCCCGGAGTGCTGTTAAAGGATATTCTGTAAATAGGAATGATTCGTAAATTTGAAAATCAAGCTCTCCCAGACAGAAGATTTTTTTGATGCAGCAATTTTTGTAAAAAAATGCTGCCGGGG
>CAYXKI010000154.1:0-3874 GCA_964465095.1 uncultured Ruminococcus sp. | reverse complement strand
TGCATACACAAAGTATGCACTCCGCTTTTTGTTTCATCTGACAAAAAATCTGACTACGCATCTGACGCACAATCTTTGTGCGGTGTTTCCTGAACGGACTCTTAGGGGGAGGTGGACAATGTGAACGTGATTGACACCATTGGAAATACTCCGCTTTATGAATTGAAAAAAATAATTAAAAGCAACAGAAATGTGCGGATATTTGCAAAAGGGGAGTTTTTAAACATCAGTGGTTCGGTTAAGGACAGAGCAGCAAAAGCAATGATCCTGGACGGGATTGCAACAGGACAACTTACAAAGGAAAAAACCATCATTGACGCAACAAGCGGAAATACGGGGATTGTTTATGCAATGTTGGGTGCGGTGCTTGGATATCGGGTCAAGCTTTTTATCCCTTCCAATGTCACAGTAGAACGAAAAACTATTATGCGTGCCTATGGAGCAGAACTTGTAGAAACCTCTGCTCTTGACGGAATTGATGGAGCATATGCGGAATGTCTGCGAGTTGCAACGGAAAATCCGGAAAAGTATTTTCGTCCTGACCAGTATACAAATGCGAAAAATTGGGAGGCGCACTATTTTGGCACGGGAGAGGAAATTCTGAATCAGACAAATGGCAACGTTACTCACTTTGTAGCAGGCACGGGAACTTCGGGTACATTTATGGGCTGTACCAAGCGGCTGAAAAAGTTTGATCCGAATATTCGGTGTTATATCATGTCACCGGATTCTCCTTTTCATGGGATTGAGGGGGTAAAGCATGAATGTGCAGTGCTGAAGTCAGGTTTTTTTGACAAAAGCATTGCAGATGGAACGATTGAGATTTCTACGGAAACCGCTTATCGAACAGCGGCAAGACTTGCCCGTGAGGAGGGTTTGTTTGTGGGGATAAGTTCAGGGGCAAATGTGGCGGCGGCTTTGGAAATTGCAAAAACAGCACCGGATCATTCCGTAATTGTCACAATTTTATGTGATGGCGGATACAGATATCTTTCCGAGTCAGTCTGGAGGGAATACCCATGTTAAATCTTTCTCACAAGTTAATTTTACAGATTGAAAATGAAGCAGAAAAGGCTTATCCAAATGAGTGCTGTGGGTTTATTTTTGGTGTGTTGTCGGAAAAGGGAAAAAAGGCAGAACAGATTTTGCCCAGCAATAATTCTATAGAGGCGAGTGAAAAATACCATCGGTTTGTAATTTCTCCGGAAAATCTGTTAAAAGCGGAGCGGTTTGCCAAATTTATAAAGCTAGATATTATCGGGTTTTATCACTCTCATCCCGATTGCGTTGCAGACCCCTCCGATTATGATACAAGTCACGCTTTGCCGATTTACAGTTATGTGATTGTTTCGGTGCAAAAGGGTAAAGCAGTGGATTTTAAAAGCTGGGAACTTGAGAAAGAAAATTTCAGACAATTCGAAAGCGAAGAAATCGTTATCGGGAAAGGAGAAAAATATTTATGGCTGTAACTGTTTTGATTCCAACAACGCTGCGTATTTTTACCAATCAGCGTTCTGAGATTTCCCTTGAGGGCGAAACGGTAGGACAAATTATAGAGGCACTTTCAGACGAATATCCCGAAACCAAAAAAGCCCTTTATGGGGAAGATGGTAAGCTTCGTTCCTTTGTAAATGTTTTTGTAAATGCAGATAACATCCGCAATTTACAGGGCTATGATACACCTGTTAAAAATGGCGACGAGGTTATGCTGATTCCTGCAATTGCAGGCGGTGCACCAACAGACAGCGTTCTTGGGGATAGAAAAGGGGAAAAGCTTACCAATGAGGAAATTCAGCGTTATTCCCGGCATCTTCTTCTGAAAGAGGTGGGGGTAAAGGGTCAGAAAAGGCTGAAATCCGCCAAGGTTTTGATTGTAGGATTGGGCGGTCTTGGTGCACCTCTTGCACAGTATCTTTCTGCTGCGGGGGTAGGAACCATCGGGCTTATAGATTTCGATGAGGTGGAAGAGTCAAATCTGCAAAGGCAGGTAATCCATAGAAACCGTGATGTAGGCAGACCAAAGGTTGCTTCCGCAAAGGACGCAATTCGGCAGATTAATCCCCTTGTCAAGGTGGAAACTTATCATGAAAAGCTGACCGCTGAAAATGCACTTGATATTATTTCAGAGTATGACGTGGTTGCAGATGCTTCTGATAATTATCAGACAAGATATTTGGTAAATGACGCTTGTGTGCTTTTGGGAAAGCCTGATGTGTTCGGCGCAATGTACCAGTTTGAGGGACAAGCAACCGTTTATTATGGTAAGGAGGGCCCGTGCTATCGCTGTATGTATCCTGCACCGCCACCACCGGGACTTGTTCCCTCTTGTGCAATGGGTGGTGTTGTAGGTGTACTTCCGGGAATCATCGGTACAGTGCAGGCAAATGAGGTAATTAAGCTGATTGTAGGAGGTGGCGAGCCTCTTATTGGACGGCTTGTAACCTTTGATGCATGGAAAATGAAGTGGAGAGAACTTAAAATCTGCAAAGACCCAAATTGCCCTGTATGCGGAGAATCTCCCACGATTACAGAATTGGAAGAATATGATTACGAGGACTTCTGCGGAATCAAACAGCAGGAGGAGGAAAACGAGGCTGTCGAGGGAATTGAGGCAAAGGAACTGAAGCGTAGACTTGATGCAGGGGAGAACATTACATTGATTGATGTGCGTGAGCCCCATGAAAGAGCAATTGTAAAGTTTCTGGATGCAAAAGTAATTCCAATTGGACAACTTGCAAGACGGCAAAACGAACTTGACCCAACTGTGGATACAGTTTTTATCTGCAAAGAGGGACAACGTAGCATTCTTGCTATAAATACTCTGCGTGAAGCAGGTTATAAAGGCAGAATGTTTAATCTGAAAGACGGATTACATTCCTGGTCAAGAGATGTTGACCCATCATTCCCAATTTATTGATAAAATCAGGATTCGAGCAATATTGTTTGTTTTCCTGTTTTATATAAGAACCTGTTCAGGCTCTTAGGCAACACAATACAAGACGTAATGTTTTGTATCGTGTCGCCGGAAATTTATTTTTAGGCAGTAAACACGAAAACATTGTGAGTAGGTTGTGCCTTAATACCGGAGGTATTTTTATGTCAAAAGAAGAAAAAATCGTAGCACTGGGGAAAAAGGCGGCATATAATCTTGCCGATGTCACCAAGACCAGACCGCAGTATGAGGCAATCACACCAAAGTGGTTGACAAAGCTGTTGGAGTTTAAGGGACTTGATGCAGGTATCTTCAGAGTGAACAAGGTCAAAGAGGGCGAAACGCCTCTCGATGTACTTTGTAGTTCGACAAAGAAGTCAGATATCATTCCACAGGGTTATGTTGAATATGAGGAACAGCCGAGAGAGTATCAGCTTAACTCGATTTCTACAATTATCAATGTAGATACATCGGTTTCGGATGTTTACAGTTCTCCTTATGATCAGGTCAAGGAACAGCTTGATCTTGCCATTGAAAGTCTCCGTGAAAGACAAGAAAGTCAGCTTATTAACAATGACGACTATGGTCTTTTGAAAAATGTTGCAGACTCTCAAAGAATCCAGACAAGAAATGGTGCACCGACTCCGGATGATCTGGACGAGTTGATTTCAAAGGTCTGGAAAGAACCGTCCTTTTTCCTTGCACACCCAAGAGCAATTGCAGCATTTGAAAGAGAGTGCACAAAGCGTGGAGTGCCGCCTGTTACTGCCGATATTGCAGGGGGTAGATTTATTCTTTGGAGAGGAATTCCAATTATTCCGACAAACAAACTCCTTGTAGACGGACTGAAAAATCCGAAGAGCCAAAGCGGAAAGACAAACATTCTCCTTGTCCGCACAGGCGAAGCAAAACGTGGTGTAATCGGTCTTTATCAGAGAAATC
>CAYXKI010000153.1:0-3885 GCA_964465095.1 uncultured Ruminococcus sp. | reverse complement strand
TGAAGGAACGTAAGAAGTACGGTCTCAAGGCCGCACGTCGTGCTCCGCAGTTCTCAAAGAGATAATCAAATTTACGACGAATCCCCCTTTGTATAAATGGAAAGCACCTTGTCACGAATTTGTGGCAGGGTGCTTTCTTTGTTTGTGTTCGGTTGTGTTGTATCGTTTAAAGTGTTCCGCAAACGCCTCCCTCTTAGAGGGGGGTGGCACGGCGGATGCCGTGACGGAGGGAGTGGAGTGGAGGACTCCCTCAGTCAGCTTACGCTGACAGCTCCCTCTGAGAGGGAGCCTTAAAGCGGTTTCTCTCGTTGAAAATATCCCCCCAAAATGTTTTCAATGTCTTAGTATTAGGTTACTTTTCCGATGTTACTCCCAAAATCTCTTGCAGCAATGATTCTACATGAATCGGTTTCGTGACATAGCCATTCATACCGGCTTCCATGGCGGCGTTCCGGTCGTCTACAAAGGCGTTTGCGGTCATGGCGAGAATGGGAATCTTCTGCATATCTTCCCGGTGCATTGCCCGGATGGTTTTTGTGGCGGTCAGTCCGTCCATTTCCGGCATCATCACGTCCATAAGAATCAAAGTAAAGTACTTATTCGGCGACTTTTCGCAGCATTCCACGGCTTTTTTGCCATTTGTGACAGTGATAACTTCTGCCCCTTTCTTTTTCAGGATTTCTTCCGCAATTTCGGCATTGATTTCGTTATCCTCTACCAGCAGAATCCGATATCCTGCAAGGGAAATTTCCTCCTGCACAGAGGATTCTGTGCGTGTTTCCTCGTGATCAACGGCAAAGGGCAACACCACTGTGAAATCAGTTCCCACGCCTTTTTCGCTCTGAACTTCAATTGTGCCTCCCATCCGTTCCACAAACTGTTTCGTGATCGGCATCCCAAGACCTGTCCCCTGATAATTGGTTCGGCTGTCGTCAATGTCCTGTACAAACAGGTCAAACAGCTTCGGCAAGAATTCCTGACTCATGCCGACCCCGGTGTCGTGGAACAGCATCCGGAACTTGACGGTTTCTTCGTCTTCGTTTTCGGAAAGTTCTTCGATGGAAAAAGCAACCTCGCCTCCGGGTTTCGTAAATTTCACAGCATTTCCCAGAATATTGATGATGACCCGCTCCAGATGAGGCTCGTCCCCCACCAGAGCGCTGTGGCGGATCTTTGTAAAATCTGTGGTAAAGTGAAGCTTTTTCTCGGCAGCCTGCCCCCGGAGGATCGTACAGCATTTTTCCGCTGTGACAAGAAGGTCAAAGGGGGCTTCGATGATGCTGACTTTTCCGGATTCGATTTTGCTCATATCCAGCACATCGCTTATCAAAGCACAGAGATGTTCGGAAGATTGTTCGATTTTGTGCAGACAGTCCTCCACTTTCTCCGAATCAGAGAGACTGTCCAGGGCAATGGTTGTCATACCCATAATACCATTGATGGGCGTGCGGATGTCGTGACTCATACGGCTTAAAAAATCGCTCTTGGCGTGGTTTGCCTCCTCTGCGGAAGTCAGTGCCTGTGCAAGGGCTTTCTGCTGCTCCCGTTCTCTCTGGGCAATGCGTCCTCTCTGGAAATAAGAATAAATCGCCGTCATGCCAATCAAGAAAAGCAAGAAATCCGAGAGGAGAATCCCGATCCGCCAATTGTTGCTGACCCAACCATCTTTGGGCTGAACGCAAAGCTTCCATGTAATATCAGTGGGGATGGACACATCCACTTCAATCCCATCTGTCAAGGTCTGGTCGGTGGATTCTGCGGCAATGAGCGTCTCCCCGTCAAACTCCCGATAAAGACAGTAATCATAGCCCTCATAAGTGTATTTCTCCAAGCCGAACTGTTCGCTGATCTTGTCCAGATCCAGCACAATCATCACAAAGCCCCAGAATCCGTCTTCTTCGTCTGAGACGCTGGAGTAAATGGGCTTTCGGGAAATGAGCCCTTTGCCCCCTTGCTTTAAAGTCAGAGGACCGGACACAACCACCTCGCCGGTTTCTCTTGCAAGAGTCGCCTCTTCCACACGTGCTGGGTCGGCAAACAAGTCATGCCCATAGGCTTCTTCATTGCCCTCGTAGGGGTGAAGATAAGTCACAACGCCATCCGGTGCCATCTGGACACAGCGGATCGCCTCAGAAGTTCCGGGAGCGTCATAGATACGCTCTGCAAGGTCTTCAAAATCCTCTTCAATGACCGATTCGCCGAATTCGTCCAAAAGTGCCCCCCAGGTGTTCAGGTCGTGGGTATAGCCCTCAATGATTCTGGTGATATCTCTCCCCTTGGTTTCCGCCTCATAAGTTGCGGTTTTCTTGCTGTTCACAGCCACAAGCTTCGCCGCCCCCACAGAGAAAAGACAGATCACAAGAAATAGTGCTAACGTCGCAATGCATAACTTCTTTTCCATGCTTCCTTTCTTCATCATACACACCACCTTTCGTTAAGAGAATCTCGCACAAAAAATTTGTTTTTCAACACTATTATACCACATTTTATTTTTCTAGGCAATGAATTTATTGTGAATCTTCGAGAGTTTCGTAATTCATGGGAAACTACAACCACCCCTTTAAATTGCTTAAAAAGCCTAAAATACATGCTTCCGATACAAAGATAAAAAATCCATTTTTCAACGTAAAAAAGTTAAAAGTCCTTACACCTCATAGATCTTCGGATTCATGGTGACTTTGATTCCGCTTCGATTGCTTCCCTTGGTGGGGAGAGGTTCTCTCTTGCAATAACCATACTCCTCCAACATTGCCAGCGTTCCCCCAAACTCTTCCGCATTCCGGAACAGCTTGCAACGACAAAGACAATACAACTCGCTTTGACGGATTTCCTGAAGAGAATTTCGTTTGATTTTCTTAAGAACATACTCTGCCTTTATGGTGGCGTTGTCAATCTCTCGAAGCCCATAGGCGAATTTTGCCTGCTCTTTGTAGTAATCTGCAAGCAAGATGGCATTTTGCAGACACTGGAGATCAACACAGTTCCGCTCCGGTTCTTGTCCCTTAGAGAAACAGCTAACGCAATGGAGAAGCCCACAAAGCCGTAGAATCAAGCCGTGATATTTTCCACCCCAATCCCGGCACTCTGCAAATTCCGTGCGATGGATCGGTTCAATAAAGCCCTCAAAATATTGCGAGAAGCACTCGCTCGCCTCCTCGTCAAATTGGAGGAAACGTTCTCCGGAGGTTTTCTTGGAGAATTTTTCCGTCAGCATATTCTGCACCAACTGATGATACAACGCCTGTACCTTTTCCGGAAGCGGTGGAGTATTGTATTTTCGTCTGCCAATCTTACTGATCGGGAAACAATAGAGAAATCTCGCCACAAGTCCACTCATGTGGAACGTCTGGTTTTTTATGAGATTTTCAAAGACATAGGGCTGGGCAGCAAGACAGATAGAGAGATAGGGGTTGTCAAGACGCATGGTTCCTGCGATTACTCTGTCGCTGATATAGCCCTCCCCGTTCCAGCATTTCAAAAGCAAATCTACATTGGGGATTCCACTGGAATATCTTCCGCCAAAGTTTCCGAACATCCCTGCCTCGTCAGAAATCATAAGCAGACTCTGGTTCTTAAAGAGCACTCGTGTCAGACTTTCCGGTGTGATATCGTCTACCGAAATCCGTCGAAAGTCCACCTCCGGGAAATTGTCCAGTTCTGCCTGCTTTTCTGCGATCTTTTTGGGGTCACCACAATCCTTCTGCAACATGTCGATTTTTCGCTGGATTGTTTTCCGCTGTTCCTGTGCAGTATAAATCTCCATTCTGTGGGTTTCGTTCCACTGCTTCTCGAAATCGTGAAAAGGCTTGCGAACAAAGTGGATCACCGGAGATTTCAGTTCCGAGGGTTCTGCCAGAATCAAGGAGTACAGGTTCAGCGGTTCGG
>CAYXKI010000152.1:0-3908 GCA_964465095.1 uncultured Ruminococcus sp. | reverse complement strand
AACACCGCACAAAGATTGTGCGTCAGATGCGCAGTCAGATTTTTTGTCAGATGAAGCAAAAAGCGGAGTGCATACTTTGTGTATGCACGAGCATTTTTGTGAAATATGACGGAAAATATGCAAGCAGATGACGTACAAAGCCGTCAGGTGGTCTTTGTGCGGTGTTACCTGTAGGGAATGTTTTAGTAGATGAGGTGTTGTACAGTGAAAATTGTGGTGGTAAAAAGTCCAAAGCTTTTGTCTGGAATCTTTCGTGTGATTTTCAAAATCCATAAGGATAATCCGAACGAGTAAATCAGAAGACCCATTCAGAGATACAAGACGTATTCTGAATGGGTCTTTTTTTGCCCTCTATTGCATAAAATCCGGTAACACGAAGAGAGGGAGGCATACGGACATGGAGGAACGGGAAATTCGGGACAGCACAGAGGAGGAAGCGTTGGTATTGGAAAAGGCGAAAAAGCAGGAACATCCGGAAGATGTGGCATTGTTGCAATGTTTGCTTTGTCTTTTGCTGGTTGCGTCGGGAATCGGACTGCACTGGATTTCTCCTACGTGGCAGCAAACGCTACTGGAACAATATCGTATCCAGCGTGAGGCACTCCCTGTGGAATGGGTGGTACGGATTCTGGAACAAGTGGAACAGTGGGGAAGAGGATGATTCGCTTTCGTCTTGGAAAAACAATCTGTTCCCTGGAATTTGGCTTTCTGGGAATGCTTTTCTGGGTGGTCTGGACACGGGGCAGCAGCTTTCTGGTACAGCTTCTTTGTGCTTGTCTGATTCATGAAATGGGGCATCTTTTGGCGATGTGCTTTTTTCACAAGCCTGTCCGGAGGGTGCGTTTTCACACCTTTGGAATTCTGATTCAACCGGCAGAACTGGCAAGCACTTATTGGCAGGATTTCTGGATTCTGCTTTGTGGACCCCTTGCAAATCTGATTCTGGGGGCGGTCTGTCATGGGATGCAGTGGACGGAAATGGAACAATTGCACTTGGGGCTTGGACTTTGCAGCCTGATGCCCTATGGGGACTTGGACGGAGGACAACTTTTTTATGCGTTGCTTTTACAGCGTGGGTGTTCTCTTTTTACCGCAAGAACTTTTTGCCTTGGACTGAGTCTGGCGTTTACGGTGGGGCTGATTTTGCTTTGTCTTTTCTATGAGATCTGGAATCCCATGCTTTTTTTGAGTCTTACCTGGCTTGTGATTTCCAGTTTGATCCGGCAAAAAGAATAACACCGCACAAAATTGGCAGATGTCCTTTGTGCGGTGTTGCCTTTACTTATTCTTGTTTTTCTCGTAAATTAGCTGCAATCCCTTTAGAAGCAAAACCGGGTCTAAGAGGATTTTATGCCGACAGTGGGGAATGATAAACTCCGCCATTCCACCGGTGGCAAGATAGGTTGGGGTTTCCCCAAGTTCTTCTGTGATTCTGTCCAGAAGTCCGTCGATGCAACCAGCAGCGCCATAGAGAATCCCACTTTTCATACAGGCGATGGTGTTGCTGCCAATGCATTTTTTTGGCGGATCTAAAGAGATTTTCGGAAGCTGTGCCGTTTTCTCTGTCAGGGCATTCATAGAAATTCCCACTCCCGGAGCAATGACACCGCCGATGTGTTGGCGATTGGAATCAATGACGGAAAGGGTGGTTGCTGTTCCCATATCAATGATGACAATGGGGGGCTTGTACTCGTGTAGTGCAGCCACAGCATCTGCAACCCGGTCACTGCCAAGTTGTGCCGGATTGTCAATGGCGATTTTCAGCCCGGTTTTGATTCCCGGTCCTACGATGAGCACTTGGCAATCCGTAAGCTTTTGAATTGCCTTGCGCATGACGTGATTGATGGACGGGACAACAGAAGAGATAATCGTTCCCTCAATTTCACTGGTGTGGATTTTATAAATCTCCAGAATGGTCTTTATGGATACGGCAAACTCCAGGGGTGTGGCGTTCTGATTGGTGGAAACACGTTCTACAAACAAAATCTCCTGTGCCTGAAATCCGCCGATGACAATGTTCGTATTTCCGATGTCAATCGCGAGTACCATGCAAGTTCCTCCTTGGATAACTAGGATATAGTAAGTATAGCATGGATTTTGGAAAATTGCAAGCAGTTAGAAATTAAGGTTTTTGTTTGTTCGTTGAAAATGTTCCACCGGAACATTTTCAAGGGCTTCCTGTTCTATGACAGAAAGAAAGGGAGAACGGTCTTGTTCGTTCTCCCTCGAAATTCTGTCGGATTTCTCACCCTCATCTCAGCAACGGTCAAATCTAAGCGTTGCACTCCTAATTCTTCGGGCAGAATCCTGCCTCAGAATTAGTCGCACGCGCATGAGTAGTGCGCAGAGTGTTTCGCTGTCTGCGGACAGCGACAAGGGCTTCTCGCCCTTGACCTCGGCAGCATTTTCGAGAAATTGCTGCACCAAAAAGCTTCTATGTCTTGGGCTTTTTATTTTTCTGTTGGAAACCATCCTCTATTAAGGCATCTCAAACCCCACCATAATACGCATACGGATCTCCATCCAGAGAAAACTCCTCTTCCGCGGAAGAACTCTCTCGTTCATACAGGCAGCTTTGCATTTGTGCGCTACGGACGAACTTATGTGGAGATTGCAATTGTTCCATCAGGAGATTTCCGGCTTCAATGCCACCGGTACGATGGGAGAGGCTGACAGAGGTCAGGTGGGGAGAATAAACTGTGGTCATCCGGTTGTTCCCCACAGATGCAACACGCACTTGTCCCGGCACATGAATTCCGGCACAACGCATACAATCCATTGCCCCAAAGGCAAGGCTGTCTGTTGCGCAGAACAGTCCGTCAAAAGGAAGCCCTTCGCTTAGAAATTTCTGCATTCGCTCTTCCCCTGCGTGACTGCTGAATCCATCACATTCCAGAATATACTCGTCTGTACAGGGGAGATGATGCCGTTCCAAGGTGTCCATAAAGCCACTTCGTCTTGCACGCCCGGTCTCTTTGTCTCGCAAAGTGACCCCAAGGTGGGCGATTTTCTGACAGCCATTGCGAATCAGACACTCTGTGGCTTTTTCTGCTGCGCCATAGTCATCAAAATAAGCACAGGAAAGCCCGGCTTCCTGTTGCCCCAGAAGAACAATGGGCTTCTGATAAGAGTGAATAATCGAGAGGTGCTTTTTACTCAGATGGGTTCCGATGAAAATCACACCGTCTACGGTGCTGTTCCGGAACAGTTTCAGATATTCCAGTTCCAGTTCTGTTGTATTTTCCGTGTCCCCAAGCAGAAGCTGATATGAGGCGTGGTTTACTACTTCAGTAATCCCATCCACCATACGGGAAACAGACTCAGAACTGATTTTCGGGACAATGACCCCCACCAGTCTGGAATGGGTGATCCGCAGAGGCTGTACCCCGTTGCTGGGAACATATCCGGTTTTGTCAATGGTCTCTTGAATACGCTGGCGTTTTTCCTCGCTGACATATCCTTGGTTTAAATAGCGGGAAACCGTCGCAGTAGATACACCTGCCATTTTTGCGATCGTGTTAATATTCATCCTGGTTTCCTCCTTTGTCGGTAGCAAGATAGTGTGATTGTACTTTTGTGAAATGTCGCTTTCGGCAATACGCCACAGAAGACCGCTATCTGTTGATTGGTATTTTCTTCCATTTCTATTTTAGCACAGCACATGGAAAAATGCAAGAACTTTCGCATTGATTTATGACATCTTCCAAGTTCCGCAGGGAATTTTTGTGAAATATGGCAAAAATAAGCAAATTTATGTGGCGCCGGAAAAGGAAAGATGACAACGGTTTATCGGAGAAATTCTTTCGGGAAGTGCTTCTATCGTTTTTGTGGACAGCATAGACTGTGAAAAAGGTAATTTCAAGGAGGAACAGAACATGGAACTGAAAATCAATCGAGAGACAATTCCG
>CAYXKI010000151.1:0-3917 GCA_964465095.1 uncultured Ruminococcus sp. | reverse complement strand
TGAGAAAAGCGACAGCTTTTCGAGGGAGAGCGAACAAGACCGCTCTCCCTTTCTAAACGCACCAGATCACCCCAAGCCTTGGAAATGTTCCGGTGGAACATTTTCAACGAATCAAAACATCTATAGATTTAACCCCGAAAGGAGCGACCCCTTCATGTTGGACTATCGAATGGATACCTTTCTATCTCTATGTGAAACCAAAAGCTACACCAAAACAGCAGAACTTCTGCACCTGACCCAACCCTCAGTCACGCAGCATATCAAGTATCTGGAACAGATTTATCAGTGCCAGTTGTTCCAATATGATGGAAAACAGGTGAATATGACAGATGCAGGGCAATATCTCCGGGATAAGATGCGAATGCAGTTTGCCCAGGAAACCGAGATCCGGAAACATCTCAGCCACTTGCAAAAGGGCGAGCAACTCAGAATCGGCATCAGCCCCACTGCGGCAATGTCCCCGGTTATGGGAAAGCTTTGCGAGTGTATCGGAGCGGACGAACTGGGTAGGATTTCTGTTCCCATGATGGAGAGTAAAACCTTAATGCAACAGGTGCTGACCTGTGAACTGGATGGTGCAGTGCTGGAGGGAGAAGTAAAAGAACGGCTTTTGTCCGGTACAGAATTGTTCCGGGAAAAAATCATCGCCGTGTCCGATCGAAAAACCGCAGAACGACTCTATGGTTGCACTTGGAATCAGCTTCTGAAACAGACCCTGTTTCTCCAGAAAGCAGGCACAGGGATTCGCTCTCTGATCAGTCATAGCCTTGGAAGTCGTGGCTTTTCTATTTACGATTTTGCACAACTCATTGAAGTCAATTCTTTTGTGGTCATGAAAGAGTTCCTGCGACAGGGAAAAGGCGTGGCATTTGTCTTTGAATCCACGGTGCAAAAGGAACGGGACAGGGAAGAACTGGGACGTGTTTATATCGACACCCTGTCCTCCATTTATGGCACGATTCAATTTGTCTGCCTGCGAGAACGGGAAGAGGAAGAACGGCTCAGAACAATGCGTGAGGCAATGTATCTTGGGACGAGCACAAGCTGAATTTGTAACGGAAACTCTATAGAAAAACAAAACAACCCTTCGGGAGATTTTCAGTTTCCCGAAGGGTTGTACTTTTACGCTTGAAGCGTTATTTTTGCATTACCGGAAATATGCGACGCCGCTCTCAAAGATCTTCTGATCCTTTTCGCCGGGGACATTCCGATAGAGGTTCTGTCCGATTCGTTCACTGTGTCCCATTTTACCAAAGACTCTGCCGTCCGGAGAGGTGATCCCCTCAATTGCCAGCATAGAGGTGTTGGGGTTGAAGTGAATGTCCATAGACGGATTGCCTGCCAGATCGACATACTGGGTTGCAATCTGTCCGTTCTTTGCAAGATCCTCCAGAAGCTGCTGTGGTGCCACGAAACGCCCTTCTCCGTGGGAGATGGCTACGGTGTGCACATCGCCTACTTCTGTCCCATAGAGCCAAGGAGACTTGTTAGAAGCGATTCTGGTGTTGACCAGCATGGATTGGTGTCGTGCAATGGTGTTAAAGGTCAACGTAGGAGAAACGTCTGTCATATCCATAATCTCTCCAAAGGGAACAAGCCCAAGCTTTACAAGTGCCTGGAAGCCGTTGCAGATTCCAAGCATCAAGCCGTCTCTTGTTTTCAGCAGTTCATGCACTGCGTCCTTGATTCTGGGGTTGCGGAAGAATGCCGTAATAAACTTACCGCTTCCCTCCGGTTCGTCACCACCGCTGAACCCGCCGGGGATCATGATGATCTGTGCCTGTTTTACCATTGCTGCAAAGGTCGTGATAGAGTCCTCCATGTCAGCAGCGGTGCGGTTGCGGATAACAAATACCTGGGGACGTGCACCGGCACGCTCAAAGACTCTTGCAGTATCATACTCGCAGTTTGTGCCGGGGAATACCGGAATCAAAACTCTCGGCTGTGCTGCCTTGACAGAAGCAGTGAGAATCTGCTTTCTGGGATAAGAGAGTGCCTGTGGAGTTTCGTTTGTGGTCTTGATCCGGCAAGGATAAACCGGCTCTAACTTCTTCTCCCAGACAGACAGCAGACGGTTCAGTTCTAAGGTGTACTTTTCTGTAACAATCTCCGGCTTGTCTGTGGTAGAACCGATGACAACTTCATCCTCCTGCGCCTCGCCATTCAGTTCCAGTAAGAACCCACCGCTACAGGGCTGGAACAGTTCCTTGTCGCTCAGGGACTTTGCAAAGGTAAAGCCAATGCCGTTTCCGAAGCACATCTTTGCAATGCCCTCTGCAACCCCGCCGTAGTCGATGACCCAACCGGCTTTGACTCTGCCGGCAGCAATCATTGCCTCAACCTTGTCAAAGACGTTGCGGATGCTGTCAAAGTCCGGCATGCCGTTTGCATCGGTTTCCGGACGGAGCATAACTACCTTGTCTCCGGCTTCCTTGAATTCTGTCGAGACAACCTTGTCAGCTTTTGCAGTGGAAACCGCAAAGGAAACCAGCGTAGGCGGTACATCAATGTTCTCAAAAGTACCGGACATAGAGTCCTTGCCGCCGATAGAACCACAGGACAGTTCGAGCTGTGCCTTGAATGCACCAAGGAGGGCTGCCATAGGTTTGCCCCAACGCTTGGGATCGTTCTGGGTACGCTCAAAATATTCCTGGAAGGTCAGCCAGCAGTGATGCCAGCTACCGCCTGCGGCAACGACCTTTGCCACAGAGGTGATGACAGCGTCCATGGCACCAAGGTAAGGGTTACGCTCACTTGTTGTAGGATTATAACCCCAAGCCATCAGGGAGGCAGTATTGGTCTCGCCGTGGAGTACCGGGATTTTTGCTGCCATTGCCTGAGAGGGAGAAAGCTGATAAACACCGCCAAAAGGCATCAGGACAGTGCCTGCACCGATGGTGGAGTCAAACTTTTCAATCAAGCCCTTTTGTGAGCAGATATTCAGGCTGGAGAGCAGTTCTGTCCATGCATCTGCGGAATCGGTCAGTGTGGACTCGCTCTCTTCTCCGGGAGCAGCAATTGCAATGTCGGTGTGCTTTGCTGCACCGTTGGAGTTCAAGAAATCACGGGACAGGTCTACGATGGTGTTGCCGTTCCAGTGCATCCGCAGTCTCGGCTCAGCCTGTACGGTAGCTACAATGGTAGCCTCCAAGTTTTCTTTTCCGGCTTCTTTCATGAACTTCTCAGCATCTTCCGGTGCAACTACAACAGCCATACGCTCCTGGGATTCACTGATAGCGATTTCTGTGCCGTCCAGACCGTCATATTTCTTCGGAACAGCGTTCAGGTCGATTTCCAGACCATCAGTCAGCTCGCCAATGGCAACGGAAACACCGCCTGCACCAAAGTCGTTGCAACGCTTGATCATCTTTGTTACAACAGGGTTGCGGAACAGACGCTGGAGTTTTCTCTCTTCCGGTGCATTTCCCTTTTGTACTTCTGCACCGCAATCTCCCAGAGAGTCAACGGTGTGGGACTTGGAAGAACCCGTTGCACCGCCACAGCCGTCTCGTCCGGTTTTTCCGCCAAGGAGAATGACAATATCTCCCGGAACAGGTGCTTCTCTGCGGATGTTGGAGGCAGGAGCGGCACCAAGCACTGCACCGATTTCCATACGCTTTGCCAGATAGCCCGGATGATACACTTCTGCAACGTGACCGGTTGCAAGACCGAACTGGTTACCATAGGAACTATAGCCGTTTGCTGCCCCGACTGTAATTTTTCTCTGGGGCAGTTTGCCGGTAATGGTGTCCTCTACCGGAACAAGGGGATTTGCTGCACCGGTAACACGCATTGCCTGGTATACATAAGAACGTCCGGAAAGAGGGTCACGGATTGCACCACCCAGACAGGTTGCTGCGCCACCAAAGGGCTCGATTTCTGTGGGGTGGTTGTGGGTCTCATTTTTGAACATGAGA
>CAYXKI010000150.1:0-3924 GCA_964465095.1 uncultured Ruminococcus sp. | reverse complement strand
AGCGAAAGCTTTTCGAGGGAGAGCGAACAAGACCGCTCTCCCTTTCTAGATGTACGAGAACGCCAACCCCTTGAAAATGTTCCGGTGGAACATTTTCAACACACACACCCTCCCTCCGTCACGGCGTTCGCCGTGCCACCTCCCTCGAAGAGGGAGACTTAGGATGGATTCGTTCGGGCGAAACAATCTTGCATCAAAAAAATCTTCTGTCTGGGTAAACTTGATTCACACAGACAGATATATTCCTAAATCAAACACAAACACAAAAAATCGGGTCGATCCTGTTTCAAACAGTCGACCCGATTTTTAATTCATCTCAAGCAATACAACTTATATTGCGCTTTTTGCCTTTTTCTTTGCAGGTTTCAGCACGTGAATTCCACGCTTATTCTGCCACCATACCCAGAGGCTGGGAACGAAGCAGAGGGAGTTATACGTACCCATAACAATACCAACCATCATCGGTACAGAGAAGCTGAGAATGGAATCCAGACCCATTACAGCGGAAACAATCGTTACCACCAGCATGGAACTGAATGTAGTAATCGAAGTCCGCAGCGTACGACGGAGGGACTGAGAGGAACTGATGTTCACCAGATCCCGGATGTCTATTCCCGGCAGAAGTTGCTGGTTCTCACGGATTCTGTCGTAGATAACAATGGTATCGTTGATGGCATATCCCAGAAGTGTCAGGATGACTGCCATAAAGTTGGAGTCAATCTCAAAGCCGATCAGCACGACGCTACCATAAGTAACAATCAAAGTTGACAGCAGTCCCAGAACGGCACAAACGCCGGCAGACCAACCACTGATCTGTTTGAATCGCAACGCAATATACACAATCAGAATCAAAGCGGCAAAAATCGCAGCAACGATACATTTTGCGAAGAATTCGCTACCGGAAGAAGCGTCTACATCGTTAGAGTCCAGCACTTCAAATTCCGAATCCGGATAGAGTTCCTGGATCTTGTCGGTTACTTCTGCCTGACGTTCTACAGTCAAGCCCTCGTTGGAACTGAAAGAGAGGGAGAGGGTCTTGGTGTCGCTGTTCAGGCTGTCGCCCTGCTGTGCCGTAACAGAAGAACCAATCAGACTGGAGAGTTCGCTCTCAATGGTCTTTTCTTCAATCTCACCGGTATACCCATAGGTGATAATCGTACCGCCCTTGAATTCCAGGGCAACGTCTACACCGGTAAAGGTAGAGAGAACAGAGATGACAATCAGCACCAGGGAAACAAGGAAGAAAACCTTCATCTTGCCACAGAAGTTGCGTACTTTTACGTCAACATCATACTGCTTTGGCTCTTTTTCCTTAGTTTGCTTTGACATTTACGCCACCTCCATACAATTTTTTATTCTGGAGACCCTTAAAGCCAGAGAGAGACATTGTCATCAGTCTTGCTGCAAGAACACCCATGATAAAGTTCATAATCAGACCGGTCATCAGGGTGTAACCGAAGGAGTAGATAACGCCCTCTGTGGTTGCCCCGAAGAAATAGAAGATGGTATTGTTAAAGAGTTTTGCCCAGATGCTGTCCGGTACACCAAATGCACCCATCAGCACGATAGAAACGATAATACCGGTCAGGTTTCCGTCAAAGATTGCACTGAACGCACGGTTGTAACCGGAACGCAGTGCCGTATCCAGGGTCTTGCCCTTGCGGAGTTCTTCTCGGATACGCTCGCCGGTAATGATATTCGCATCGACACCCATACCAACCGAGAGGATGATACCGGCGATACCGGGGATTGTCAGGGTTGTACTGGACATAAATCCAAACCAGCCCGACACCGCTGCCAACATTCCGGCAACCTGTCCGATCAGAGTAATCGATGCCACAACGCCAAGCAGTCGATACATCACGATCATGTACACGATGATAAATGCCAGTACGATGATGCCGGCAATAATCATTGCCTGCAATGCACCCTCGCCCATAGTCGGAGAAATTGTCTTAAAGCTTGTAGTCTCCAGAGAGAAGGGCAGTGCACCGGAATTGATCTTGTCTGCAAGTTCCTTTGCGCTTTCATAGGTAAAGTCACCGGTAATGGTTGCCTTACCATCGGAAATGACTGCACTGACAGACGGCGCGGAAATCATGGTGTTATCCATCCAGATGGAAATCTGACCGCTTGACTCATACAGTTCAGAAGTTGCCTCATAGAAAGCCTCTGTACCGCTGTCGTTCAGTTCCAGGGTTACCATCCAGGTATAATCCCCGGTGGTGTCATCCTGGGTTGCGCCGGTACCGGCACTTGCAACATCAGAACCGCTCAGGATAATGTCCCCGGAGGGAACCACGTTTCCATCCTCATCATAGGTATAATCCGTACCATTGCGGAATGTCAGTTCTGCTGTCTCGCCCAGTTCCTGTACTGCGGATTCCGGGTCAAAGTCTGTTTCGCCTGCCTGCCAAGGGAACCGTACAATAATACGATTGCTCTTATAGTCCAGATAGGTTTCGCTGTCGTTGATGTTTTCATTTGCAAGACGCATCTTGATGGTCTCCAACGCTGCGTCCATTTGTTCCTCCGTTGCATCCACACCGTCTGCCGGTTCAAACGTTACGTCTACGCCGCCCTGGATATCAATTCCAAGACGAATATCATCCAGTCCGTGGACATAAGTAGTCACTGTGTCACCATACTGAGATGAAACGCCAAACGCTGTTGTCAGCGCAAACAATGCGATTACGGCAAAAACAATGAAGAAAACGGGTTTTTTCACTTTTCTCACGATTTAGCCTCCTGTGTGAACTCTGTCTCCCTGGGCGCTTGGCATATTACCCCATAGCACAAGTCCGGGGCAGAGTTGCATAATAAACTGAGTCGATATTAAGGCAATACCGACAATCACCTTATTATTATATTCTAAATTTCTCAATTAGTCAATAGGTAATGCAAAACTTGTACAACATCACCGATTTCAGGCGGATTTTTTCGGCGACTTCTCCAAAAAACGCCGAGAAACTTTTGGAAATCACGTTGCATTTGTGTGCATCCTGTGATATAATATTATTGTATCAATCCAAATGAAAGGGGTGCACGCAATGCAACCCATTGGCAACGACTGGGACAATCTCTTGGCGGAGGAGGTTCAGAAAGACTATTTCCAAGCCCTTGAAGCGTTTCTGCAAGAAGAAGCCGGCACAAAGACCATTTATCCCCCTATGGAGGATATTTTCAACGCCCTGAAATACACCCCCTATGAAGCCGTCCGTGTGGTAATTTTAGGGCAAGACCCCTATCACGGAGCGAATCAGGCACACGGATTCTCTTTTTCCGTGGGACAAGGGGTAACACCGCCCCCCTCTCTGGGGAACATTTTCAAAGAAATCCGGGAAGATGTGGGAATCGACAACACCGGAAAGCACGGCACGTTGACCCACTGGGCAGAGCAAGGGGTGCTTCTGCTGAACACCGTTCTCACGGTGCGTGCCGGAGAGGCAAATTCTCACAGGAACAAAGGATGGGAGCGATTTACCGACCGGATTATTTCCCTTTTGGATCAGAAAGAGACCCCGGTGGTTTTTCTCCTCTGGGGAAACCCTGCCAAAGCAAAGGCAAAGCTGATTCAGAATCCAAAGCACTTGATTCTGACTGCCCCCCATCCAAGCCCCCTCTCTGCCTATCACGGGTTCTTTGGTTGCAAGCATTTTTCCAAGACGAATCAGTTTTTGCGAGAGCAAGGGGAGCGAGAGATTGATTGGGGGATTTAGAGAGATATCCATTCGTTGAAAATGTTCCACCGGAACATTTTCAAGGGGTTCCTGTTCTTTAACCTCCAGAAAGGGAGAGCGGTCTTGTTCGCTCTCCCTCGAAATCCTGTCGGATTTCTCACCCTCTGCTCCGTGCACCTGTGGCATGGTGCAGAGTATTTCGCTGTCTGCGGACAGCGACAATGGGGCGTTGCCCCCTTGACCC
>CAYXKI010000149.1:0-3943 GCA_964465095.1 uncultured Ruminococcus sp. | reverse complement strand
CTCCATTCCAATTCTCTACCTTTTCCAGTTCAGATGTATCCAGAATCTGATACTGGTTCCAATTTGTCGCTGCTCTCAATTGAACTGCTCCTTTTTCCTTTATTGTGCTGCAAACAGCTTTACCTGTTCCGTGATTGCCTGGGCAACGGTTTCAATCTGAGTGGCACTCTTGCCCTCTACCATAACACGGATCAAAGGCTCTGTCCCGGATTCCCGTACCAGAATTCTCCCGTTTTCCCCAAGTTCTGCACTATATTTCTCAATGTGCGCCGCAATTGCTTTGTCCTGCTGCCATACACCCTTTTTCCAAGACGGAATGGTCACATTGTAAAGCACCTGGGGATAAGTTTCCATCACGCTTGCAAGTTCGCTCATCTTTTTCCCGGACTGCTTTAAAATCTCCATCAGCTTAATGCCAGACAGTTCTCCATCTCCGGTTGTTGCCTCATCCAAGAAAATAATATGTCCGCTCTGCTCGCCACCGATATTATATCCACCGGCAAGCATCTCCTCCAGAACATAACGGTCACCGACCTTTGTTGCCTTTGCCTCAATGCCATTTGCCTTGGCAAAGTGGAAAAAGCCCAGGTTTGTCATTACCGTCATTACCGCTGTGTTCTTTTTCAGCTTGCCATTTTCTTTCAGGGACTTTGCCACTACAGCAATAATATTATCACCATCTACAAGCTTACCGTTTTCATCTACTGCCAGACAACGGTCTGCATCGCCGTCAAAAGCAAGTCCAAGATCACAGGAATGGCTCTTTACATAAGCAGACAACTGCTCAATATGGGTAGAACCGCAATCTTTGTTGATATTTGTACCATCCGGCTTGTCACTAAGCATATGCACCGATGCACCCAAACGTGTGAAAAGTGCTTCTGCGGTTGCCGAGGCGCTGCCGTTTGCACAATCCAGTGCCACACGCACCCCGGTACAATCTGTGGAAATACAGCTTGCCAGATAGGAAATATAATCCTCCTTTGCCGCTGTATACTCCGAAATTTTTCCCACATTGGTGTGAGATTGCAACTCAATTTGCTCCGGATGATCCAGAATCAATGCCTCGATTTCTTCCTCCGTTGCATCCGGCAACTTATAACCGGTAGAAGCAAACAGCTTGATTCCGTTAAATTCTACGCTGTTGTGAGAAGCAGAAATCATCACCCCTGCGTCAGCGCCTCTGGTACGTACCAGATATGCCACTGCCGGTGTAGGCACTGTGCCAAGCTTTACTGCCTCAGCCCCTACAGAACAAATTCCGGCACAAAGTGCAGCCTCTAAAATATCGGAAGAAATTCTGGTGTCTTTTCCGATAAAAATTTTTGCACGACGATCGGTTCCCTTTGTCAATACAATTGCAGCGGCTCTACCAATCTGCATTGCCATTTCGCAAGTAAGTTCTGTAATTGCCACGCCTCTTGCGCCATCTGTTCCAAATAATCTTCCCATGATTCTAATTTCCTTTCTTTCGGGCAATCCACTTTGCCCTTAATCTACTTTGTCCTTATTTGAGGTAACACCGCACAAAAACCGCCTGACGGCTTTGTACGTTATTACCTTGAAAGCAATACAGAAACGACTCCTGTATCACTCTAATTTCATTTGTCCTTGGATTCCGGATTCTTCCTCCGGTTTTGCATAGCCTAAATGCTGATATGCAAGGGCAGTTGCACACCGTCCTCGTGGAGTTCTCGACAAAAAGCCAAGCTGCATCAGATATGGCTCGCAGACATCCTCTAAGGTAACTGTTTCTTCACCCAATGCAGATGCCAAAGTTTCCAGACCTACCGGTCCGCCGCCATAGCCTTTGATAATCATCTCCAGCATCCGTCTGTCATTGCTGTCCAGACCAAGGGCATCAATTTCCAGACGATCCAGTGCCATATGGGCAATTTCTTTGGTGATCTCTCCGTTGCCGATTACATCTGCGAAATCCCGTACCCGTTTCAACAGCCGGTTGGCAATTCTCGGTGTCCCTCTGGCTCTCCCGGCAATTTCCGTTGCCCCATCAATGCTACAGGGGATCTGTAAAATCATTGCACTCCGGCGGACAATATCTGTAAGCTGTTCTGTGGTGTACAGTTCCAATCGCAAAATCACGCCAAAACGATCCCGGAGTGGACTGGAAAGCTGTCCGGCTCTTGTGGTTGCCCCCACAAGGGTAAAGGGATTCAGGTCTACACGAAGAGAACGGGCAGAAGGACCTTTTCCCATAATAATATCAATTGCATGGTCTTCCAATGCAGGATAGAGGATTTCCTCTACCTGACGATTGAGACGATGAATCTCATCAATAAACAAAACATCATTTGGTTGGAGATTAGTGAGAATCGCTGCAAGATCTCCGGCTTTTTCAATTGCCGGACCGGTGGTCACCCGAAGATTGACTCCCATTTCCTTTGCAATAATCGCAGAAAGGGTCGTTTTTCCAAGTCCCGGCGGACCGTAAAGCAGCACATGATCCAGAGGATCTCCACGTCGTTTTGCCGCTTCAATGTAAACTGCAAGATTTTCCTTTGCTTTGTCCTGTCCGATATATTCGATCAAGGACTGTGGACGCAAGGTCACCTCTACATCGTGGTCTTCTTCCACTTGTTTCGGTGTCACCATCCGCTCTTCAAATTCCATATCGCTTGTTTCAATCATGTCCCCTTATCTCCCCCCTTACGACTTCTGTTTTCCGAATTCTCTCAGGGTCAGACGAATCAGTTCCGAAGCAGAAAGAGACGGATCCAGCTTTGCCACAATAGGTGCAACCTCGCTCTGAGTATAGCCAAGTGTAACAAGTGCCTCGATTGCCTCTCCCACTTCTCCACCGGCTGTAGAAGCCCCGGCTACAGAAGCCGCCTCTCCACCGGACAACAAGCCAATCGAATCCCCGGCGATCTTGTCTTTCAGTTCCATAACAATCCGCTGTGCGGACTTTGCACCGATTCCCTTTGCCCGGGTCAGGGCTTTGCTGTCCCCGGAGGCAACCGTCAGAAGAAACTGATCCGGAGACAAATCCGACAAAATCGAAAGCGCCGCCTTTGGTCCTACCCCGGAGACAGAAGTCAGAAGCTGATAGCATTGCAGTTCCTGACGGGTGGAAAAGCCAAACAATTCCACCGCATCTTCCCGGACAGACAACGTGGTATACAAAAGCACCGTCTCTCCAAGATTTCCAAGCTGTCCAATGGTGTACAACGTGGTGCGGCAACCATAGCCAACACCGCCGCATTCTACCACAGCAAAATTGGGATCTTTTGCAATCAATTTTCCATGTACGCTATAAATCATACCGTATCTCCTGTTCTGATTTTCCGCTGCTGGAGTTGTACCCCTGTTGCACAATGTCCATGACAAATTGCAAGGGCAAGGGCATCTGCGGCATCGTCGGGCTTTGGAATCTGAGACAAGTGGAGAATCCGCCTTGTCATATCCATGACCTGCCGTTTTTCTGCCTTTCCATACCCCACCACTGCCTGTTTCACTTGCAGCGGTGTATATTCAAACAAAGGAACATGATTCTGTTCCGCACAAAGCACAATCACACCACGTGCCTGTGCCACATCAATTCCGGTTTTCTGATTGGATGTAAAATAAAGTCGCTCAATGGAAATACAATCCGGATGAAATCGCTTGATCAGAAAGTCCATATCCTCATAAATTGCCAAAAGCCGCTCTGCAAATCTTGTGCCGGCTTCTGTGGTAATTGCGCCATACTCCAAAGGCGTAAACTCTGCCCCATGATAGGACAACATTCCAAAGCCCACAATGGCATACCCGGGATCAATTCCAAGTATCCGCAACGTCATTTCACCTACCCGTTTTTCTTTTTATTTTAGGCAACACCGCACAAAGGGCATACTGTCACCTATACATTATAACACAAAGCAATAGCCTTTTTCAATAGCTATTCAAATTTTTATCTTGATTTTTGAAAAAAAATTGTGTATAA
>CAYXKI010000148.1:0-3972 GCA_964465095.1 uncultured Ruminococcus sp. | reverse complement strand
GGCAAACAGATAATACGTGTGCTCTGTTCCATCCTGGGTCAGGGTTATGGAGATACCACGGCAAAGCATGGGTTCTGCAATGGAACGGTCAAACTTCGCCGTGGCACGATCCGTGGTATATTCTGTGTTTTCTTGCATCATGCCGAGCAATTCTGCATTCAGCGTGATGTTCTCCGCCGACTGTCCCGAATTGTAGCTACATAGTACGCACTGTCCCTCCTCATCAAAGAGATAGAGGAAAAGACCCATCTGTTCTGCTACACGGTCAAATTGCTCCGGGATATACTCCCCAAGCAGTTGTTCAGTCGGCATTACGTCCTTCTTCGCCGCAATGTCCTGTGCAACAACGTTACACCGAACCAATGCACCGTTGCTATAATCCTTCTGATACCGACTAATTGCATAGCCGGTCAGAGAGAGTACCGCAACAATCAGCAAAAACACCACCAAAAGCATTCGGATAAAGAACGTCCGCCGCATCCGTCTTCGGCGTATTTGCCGGGAAGAAGTGGATTCTCCCATATCCAAGGGAATTATTCGTCCTCTTCAGACTCGAACTTGTATCCAACACCCCAAACAGTCTTCAAAGACCACTTGTCGGATACGCCCTCCAGCTTTTCACGCAGACGCTTGATGTGTACATCAATGGTACGGGAATCTCCGTAGTACTCGAAGCCCCATACTTCATCCAAAAGCTGGTCACGGGTGTAAACACGATTCGGGTTGGATGCCAGGTAGAACAGCAGTTCCAGCTCTTTCGGCGGTGTGTCTACAACCTTGCCGTCTACACGCAGTTCGTAACGAGTCATATTTACAGACAGCTTGTCATAGCGAACTTCCTTTACTTCTGATTCCTCAGGAGTGCTGGAGATTCTTCTTGCAATTGCCTTGATACGTGCGATAACTTCCTTAGAATCAAAAGGCTTTACAACATAGTCGTCTGCGCCCAGTTCCAGACCCAGAACCTTATCGAATGTATCGCCCTTTGCTGTGATCATGATGATCGGTACGCTGGACTTCTTGCGAATTTCACGACAAACCTGCCAACCGTCAATGCTAGGCAGCATTACGTCCAACAGAACGATGTCGGGCTTCAGTGCGTTGAATTTTACAAGTGCTTCCTCACCGTCATAGGAGAGAATCACGCTGTAACCTTCATTTTCCAGGTACATCCGCAACACGTCACAAATATTGGGATCATCGTCCACAACAAGAACTTTTTCTAATGCCATAATTCTTCACGCCTTTCTAAACATTGTGAATTCCATTCATTTCTTTCAATTCCCTCCGGCAAATTCTGGATTCTCTTCTGTGCGCTCTGAAGAGCCCAAATACCCACCGGTCTCCTTGCATCTTTATTATACTATATTTCTATAATTAAGAAGTGTACATTTTAAGTACAGTTCATGGATAGAAAGTAAATTGTGAAAAAAGTGAAAGTCAGGTATGTATAAGTTAGCTTATTTTTGGTACTTTGTCGATTCATCAATTCAATTTTCGTAATTTTTTTCTTGTTCTCCTGTATAACACGCTTAGTTTTTTAATTGCAACAACCTCGTTCTTTGTGCATTCATCCAAAATTCCAGAAATTCGCACAAAAGCCCTTGATTTTTTCTGAAAACCTGGTAAAATAGATATTAGCACTCAGGGAGATTGAGTGCTAACAGATTCACAGTTCAAGTGATAAAATCCCGTGTTGTGGAAACACGACACACACCCAGATGATTTTTGTATGCAGGAGGAGTTTATTATGGCACTGAAACCGTTAGCAGACAGAGTACTCATAAACGTAGAAAAAGAACAGGAAGAAAAGACCGCATCTGGTCTGGTTCTGGCAAGCAAGACCCCTACAGGTCCGGTAAAGGCTGTTGTTGTTGCTTGTGGTGAGGGAAAGATCTCTCCCAATGGCACACGGATTCCGGTACAGGTAAAGGTTGGCGACACGGTTCTTGTAAATCCCGGCGCAGGTCAGGTGATCAAGAACGACGGTGAGGAACTGACACTGGTTTACGAGAGCGAGATTCTGGCTATCGTAGAATAAAAAACTTGTTCTAAGAACAAACCTCATACGATTATAATGGACCGTATGAAGCGAAAAAGAAAAGGAGTTTTTACTATGGCAAAGGATATCAAGTATAATGCAGATGCAAGAGATGGTCTGATTACCGGCATTGACAAGTTGGCTGACACTGTAAAGATCACCTTGGGACCGAAGGGCAGAAATGTTGTTCTGGATCGGGAATATGGTGCACCGCTGGTAACCAACGATGGTGTTACCATTGCAAAGGACATCGAACTGGAAGATCCTTTTGAGAACATGGGTGCACAGCTTGTAAGAGAAGTTGCAACCAAAACAAACGACGCTGCCGGTGATGGTACAACAACTGCTACAGTTCTGGCACAGTCTATCATCCACGAGGGTGTCAAGAACATTGCTGCCGGTGCAAACCCCATGGTACTGCGCAAGGGTATTGCAAAGGCTGTTGACGTTGCAGTAGAGAACATCAAGGCAAACTCCAAGGAACTCAGCGGTACAGAGGACATTGCAAGAGTTGCAACCATTTCCTCTGCTGACGAGTCTGTTGGTAAGCTGATTGCTGAGGCAATGGAAAAGGTTTCTACTGACGGCGTTATCACCATCGAAGAGGGCAAGACTGCGGAGACCTACAGCGAAGTAGTAGAAGGTATGCAGTTTGACCGTGGTTACATGTCCCCGTACATGATCACTGACAGAGAAAAGATGAAGGTTGTTTATGATGATGCGCTGGTATTCATCACCGACAAGACCATCAACAACATCCAGGATATTCTGCCGCTGTTGGAGCAGATTGTCAAGATGGGCAAGAAGCTGCTGATCATCGCTGAGGACATCGAGGGCGAGGCTCTGACCACCATTATCCTGAACAATCTCCGTGGTACATTTAAGTGTGCTGCTGTCAAGGCTCCGGGCTTTGGTGACAGAAGAAAGGAAATGCTCCAGGATATCGCAATTCTCACAGGCGGTACAGTTCTGTCCTCTGATCTGGGCATGGAACTGGGCGATGCAAGTCTGGAGATGCTGGGTCAGGTAAGCCAGGTTGTTATCGACAAGGAGAACACCATTCTCGTTGGCGGTGCCGGCACATCTGAGGCAATTGCAGAGAGAATCACTGAGATCAAGCACCAGATTGAAGCTTCCACTTCTGACTTTGACAAGGAGAAGATGCAGGAGCGCATTGGCAAGCTGTCCGGTGGTGTTGCTGTTATCAAGGTTGGCGCTGCAACAGAAGTTGAGATGAAAGAAAAGAAGCTGCGGATTGAGGACGCTCTGTCTGCAACAAAGGCTGCTGTAGAAGAGGGTATCGTAGCCGGCGGTGGTACTGCACTGCTGAACGCAATCCCGGCTGTAGAGAAGCTTCTGCCGTCTCTGGATGGAGATGAAAAGACCGGTGCAAAGATTGTACTCCGTGCACTGGAAGCACCGCTTCGTCAGATCGCAGCAAATGCAGGTCTGGAGGGCAGCATTATCGTTGACAAGATTCGTCGCAGCCGCAAGGTTGGTTATGGGTTTGATGCGTATAACGAGACCTATTGCGATATGATGAGCAGCGGTATTGTTGACCCGACAAAGGTTACAAGAAGCGCATTGCAGAACGCAGCATCTATCGCTGCAATGGTTCTGACCACTGAGAGTGCTGTTGCAAACATTCCGAAGGAAGAACCGGTAGCTGCTGCACCGGCTGGCGGCATGGGCGGTATGTATTAATCGGGAACCATAGCTGTAAAGCCATAGCAGTGTAAGATAAAAAAAGCGAATGCCATCTGAAGAAAAGTTCTTCGGATGGCATTTTTGTGTTATGTTGTTTTGTAAATTCATTGCGTTGAAAATGTTCCACCGGAACATTTCCAAGGGTACAGTGTTCTGGGACATAGAGAAAGGGAGAGCGGTCTTGTTCGCTCTCCCTCGAAAAGCTTTCGCTTTTCTCACCCTCT
>CAYXKI010000147.1:0-3985 GCA_964465095.1 uncultured Ruminococcus sp. | reverse complement strand
ATGACAACTCTACTGCTTGTCTGGACAAACTCCTTACCATGGCGGCAATCGACTATGGCTTTGTCCCGGTATTGTGGGATGTCAACGACAACTTCTACTCCAGAACCGAGTGCAAGATCAAATCGGACCATGATGTGGCGATTATTGCAGAACTTGCTGCAAGACTGAAAGATAGAGTGGAAAAGTCAAAATCCTAAAGGCAGAACATCTAGCGATTTTGCCCTAAACAAGAGAGTGATAACATGAAACGATATCAAGTAAACATCCGAAAGGTAACCCCCTATGTTCCGGGAGAACAACCGAATTTTCCGGATATGATTAAACTCAACACCAACGAGAACCCCTATCCCCCTGCCCCGGCAGTTCAAGCGGCAGTTTCTCAAAGCGATGCGTCCCTGATGCGGCTGTATCCTGATCCTACTGCCCACCCCTTGAATGCTGCCATTGCAAAGGCGTATGGCGTAGAGGAATCGCAAGTGTTTACCGGAGTAGGGTCTGACGATGTGCTGGCAATGATTTTTCAGACCTTTTTCAACTCTGACCTCCCGATTCTCTTTCCGGATATCACCTATGCATTTTATCCGGTATGGTGTGACCTGTTCAAGATCCCCTATGAGACAAAGCCTTTGAACGAGGCGCTGGAGATTGTCCCGGAGGACTATTTCCAAGAGAATGGAGGGATCGTTTTCCCCAACCCCAATGCCCCCACAGGCATCGCAATGCCCCTTTCAGAAATTGAGCGGATTCTCCGGCACAATCCGGAATCCCTTGTGGTAGTAGATGAGGCGTATGTGGATTTTGGAGGACAATCTGTTCTGCCTCTTCTGGAACAGTATGAGAACCTCTTGGTGGTACAGACCTTTTCTAAGTCCCGTTCTATGGCTGGTGCAAGAATCGGCTTTGCCATCGGGTCAAAGGAATTGATTGCAGCCCTCCACGATGTGAAATATTCCTTTAACTCCTACACCATGAACCGTCCCTCTATTGCCGCAGGAGTAGCGTCTGTACAGGACACCGCCTATCTTGCAGAGACAACAGGAAAAATTATTGCAACAAGAGAACGTGCCAAAGAAGTACTCTCCGGACTTGGCTTTCATTTCCCGGATTCCAAAAGCAATTTCCTCTTTGTCACCCACCCGGACCTCGACGCACACAAGCTGTTTCTGGCACTACGGGAGGCACATATTTTTGTACGCTGGTTTGATGCAGACCGGGTACGGGAGTATCTGCGGATTACCATCGGCACAGACGAGGAAATGGACAAGCTTTTTGCGTTTCTGAAAGAATATATGGGAAAGTAATAATCCAGAACAATATAATCCACAAGAACGGTTTTCAAGCCGTTCTTTTTTTGTGCGGTGTCGCCTTGTGTCAGCCTCCCCCTTTCCCACATACCATAGAAACAGGAGGTGGAACAGATGGATGGTGTCTGGTGGATTTTGTTGCTTCTTCTGGGGGTTGTGGGACTGCTTTTCTGGGGCTATGGGCTTTACAGGCGAATACTTCAAGAGGACTTGCCACCCCATATGGCAGGGATGGTTCTTCTGTGGGAGGATACCACGGAACTGGAACTGGAACTTGCGGCGTTGGAACAGGTGCTGTACTGGACAGAGGGAGATTGGATGAAAACGATCTTTCTGGTGGATTGCACCGAAATGGGGGCTTGGCGGAAGCGATGTCTTTGTTTTTGTCAGAGCCATCCCCGGTTTCGCTATTGCAAAGCCTCGGAATTATCGGAATTGGTGGAAATCTTCGGCAACCTGCAAAAAAGCAAAAAAAATCATTGCAATCTGTCGAAAAAAAAGGTATAATAGAAAGAGGTAAGCCGGGCGACCCAGCCCGAGAAGAGGAAGGCAACACCGCACAAAGATTGTGCGTCAGATGTCCCACAGATTTTTTGTCAGATTGTGCTATGACGACGCAGGAATACTTTGTGTATTCCAAGGAGGAATAGTGCAAGATGACGGAAAATATGTGGGGCAGATGACGTGCAAAATCGCCAGATGTTCTTTGTGCGGTGTCGCCGAAAGGAAGTGTCGCCCATATGCCTGAAACAGAATCCATCCACTTGGAGGGAACGGTAGAGAATGTGTTGTTCTGTAATCCACAGAATGGATATACCGTGTTGGAACTGGATGTAGGCGGCGCACCGGTCACTGTAGTAGGAGAAATCGGCGAGGCGGAAGAGGGAGAACGTCTTCTTGTAGATGGCAGCTATGTAACCCATCCACGGTTCGGCACACAGTTTCAAGCTCAATATTGGGAGCGAAAACTGCCGGCAGATGCTTTGAATATTCAAAAATACCTCTCTTCCGGTGCAATCAAAGGCATCGGTCCCTCTCTGGCACGAAAAATCGTGGAGACCTTTGGGGATAAGACCTTAAAGGTCATGGAAGAAGAACCTACAAGGCTTTTGGAGATCCGTGGGATTTCCCCCAAGAAATGCGAGAGTATTGCCGCAGAAGTAAAAGAAATTTTTGCCCTGCGTACCCTGATGCAGTTTCTGGCACAATACCAGATCCGCTCAAAATATGCAATGCGTGCCTATCAGAAATGGGGCAGCGGTGCAATGGATTTGTTGGCAGGCAACCCCTATCTTTTGTGTACCCCTGGGATAGATGTGGACTTTTCCCGTGCAGACAGCATGGCACAGGGCATGGATTTCGGGTCGACTGCCCCACAACGAGTACAAGCCGGAATGCTATATATTCTCCAGTTTAACGCCAATGCCGGGAACACCTGTCTCCCCTTAGACCGGCTGAAAGAAAAGGTTTGCAGCTATCTGAAAATCGGGGAGGACGATTTTACTGCCGGATATCACCGGGCACTGGACGAACTCCTTGTCTATCCCTATGAGAAAAACGGACGGCTGCATTTGGCGTTGGCAGATTATTTTATTGCAGAGCAATATATTGCCGATCGGGTCGGGGTGATTCTGGATTTCAGTGCAAAGGAAGAAAAAGAAGACTATCACGAGATGATTGCCGCCCAGGAACAGGCACAGGGCATGACCTATGCAACGCTTCAGAAAAAAGCCATTGCCATGGCACTCTCTTGTGGAATGTCCATTCTCACCGGCGGTCCGGGTACCGGAAAGACAACCACCCTCAATGGGATTATTGCCCTCTATGAAAAGCAGGGCTTTCGGGTTATGATTGCAGCCCCCACCGGACGGGCTGCCAGTCGGATTGCAGACGTAACCGGCTATGAAGCAAGCACCATTCACCGGCTCTTATGCGTCGAGTACGATATGAGCGGAAATATGCGGTTTCAGCACAACGAAAAGAACCCCTTAGATTGCGATGTGATGATTGTAGACGAGATGTCTATGGTGGATGTTTTGTTGTTTGAGCGGTTGCTTCGTGCGTTGCGTCTTGGGTGCAAGGTTGTCCTTGTGGGAGATGCAGACCAGCTTCCCTCTGTAGGGGCAGGCAATCTCCTTGGAGATCTCATTGCAAGTGGGCGTGTCCCAACCGTCGAGTTAAAAGAAATTTTCCGTCAGGCACAAAGCAGCACCATTGTCACCAATGCCCACAAGATTATTCACGGAGAGTATCCGGATTTATTGCAAAAGCGAAGCGATTGCTTTTTCTTTCAGCGATTGGACAACGACGGTGCAACGGCACTTGTGCTGGATCTGGTGAAAAACCGTCTGCCAAACGCCTATGGCTATTCCCCCACCGAGGACATTCAGGTAATCAGCCCCTCCCGAAAAGGGGTCATGGGGGTAGTGGAACTGAACAAAAAGCTGCAAGCCGTTTTGAATCCCGGTTCCCCGAAAACACCGGAGGTGCGATCGGTGCAATACATCTTCCGGGAAAAGGACAAGGTCATGCAGATCAAGAACAACTATGACATCATCTGGCACAGGGACGGGGAAAGTGGCACAGGGATTTTTAACGGGGATATTGGCTATATCCGTGCCATCAACCACCAGACCCAAGAGGTTGTGGTAGAGTTTGAGGGCAGGCGTGCAACTTATCCT
>CAYXKI010000146.1:0-4046 GCA_964465095.1 uncultured Ruminococcus sp. | reverse complement strand
TTTAATACGTCACAAGGCAGCCGGTATTGATACTCTGATAATCACAATTTACCGCTTTCTTAGTCGAATGCACATTGACAACACCGGCAGTAATCGTCACCCCGGTAATTGCCTCCAAGCCATTTCCCTGTGCATTCTGAATATCTACATAGCCATCTTCCATCTGAATAAAGCCCTTATCCGTTTCGGTTTCATTGCTGGCTTTGATGCCGTCCTTACAAGACGTAATTACTGTATTTCCACCACTGATCTGTACGCTATCCTCTCCATAAACGCCGGTACTTACTGCGGAAATTGTCAGGTTGCCATTTTTGATCTTCACATCATTACTGGACTTGATGCCATGCTTTTTTGCCCCGGTGACGGAAAGGCTACCGCCGCCCTTAATGGTCAGGTCATCCTTGCTGAAAATGCAAGCAGAGAGGGCATTGGAAGCAGAATCCACCACATAATTGGAAGAACCGTCCACCAAATGCAAGGTGCAAGTATCTGCACTTAAAACATACAGTGGTGCAGAACTGGAACACGTAATCCCTACGCCGTCAAAGTACAAATCCACCTTTTCTTCTTTCGAGGCGTTGACAATAATCTGTCCGTCGTTTAAGTCCCCGGTAATGTTGTATTTTCCACCCTGCGTAATGGTAATCACGCTTCCGCTAATAGAAACTGCCCCGGAATTGCTGGTGCTTGCACTATTGCCGTTTAGTGTAACGGAAATTGCGTCACTTACAGAGCTCTCATCCTGTGCTGTGTTCTGGGTATTGTTGTTGCTGTTGCTATTATTGTTATTGCTATTCGTATTCCCATTGGAATTGCCGGCAGAGTTTCCACCGGAATTTGCGTTATTTCCACTGTTTCCGGTATTTCCGCTGGTTCCATTGCTGTTGGAATTGGAATTATTGTTACTATTCCGATTGCTGTTTCCGCTGCTGTTATTTCCGGCAGAATTGTTCTGTCCATTATTGCCATTTGCCGCCACCGTTGTGCCCGCTTTTGTTGTGGTACTACTTCCGGAAGTGGTGGTTTTCTTCGTGGTAGAAGCTTTTGTGGTGGTTTTCTTTGTTGTAGTTGTTGTCACAGCTTTGTCTGTATTCTCGCTGCTGATGGTTGTCCCGTCTACCTCGGCAGTAGTAGATTCCGCACTTTTCCCACAGCCTGCACAGCTTAGCAATGCTGCTGCACAAAGAAATGCTAAAAATTTCCGACTTTCCATATATTCCATCCTTTCTTTCTGGGGTTACGCTTCAATATGAGAAAAGAATACCGCAAAAACATTAAAATAACATTGAAAAAATAGTTCTCTTAAAGACAAAGTGTAATTCCGGGGAAGAAATTCCGTATAATAGTATAGGCAAAGACAACTGCTAAGGTACTATAAAGCAGTGGAAAGCTTCTGGGCAAAAGTCGCACGGATTTCCCAAAGGCACAAAACACCGTTTCCAGATAAAGAAGCAAGACCACAATCCCCAGTATGGGCATCATCGGATTATACCCAAAGCTTTGCAGGAAATGAAGATGAAGCAATGCCAAGGTTGCACGGGTGTTTCCACAACCCGGGCAAAGATAGCCGGTAAGCTTGTGAAACGCACATCCCGGCAAGGGAAGCGACGCAATCCAATCCCGGAGAATAAAAAGCAAAAGGCACACCAATGGAAACGTTATAGTACAAAAAATCGCTCTCTGGCGTTTGGTAAAATGCAACCGTGACATAATCACCGCCTCCTTTCTGTGTTTCCTTGTATTATGTAGAAAAAAACGCACCACGCAAACAAACTTGTCTGCATGATGCGTTTCTCATGAATCTTTATTTTTCCTCTTGTTTTGCTTTCTCTCCCTGCTGTTTTGCTTCTTTCAACTTTTGCAAGCTAGGACGCATCACAAGATAGGCTGTACCGGCACAAGCTACCGTAAAAATCGCCAGAAATCCAAGGATTTTCACAGGCTTTGACAAGCCGCCGTCTTTCTCTGACGCTGTCTGAGAAGAGGAAGTGGTTTCTACTGCTGTCGTCTCCGCAGCGGTTGCAGAAAGCACACCAACTTGTAGACAAAGACAAAGCAATACACAGCACAATCCCGGAAAAAATCGTTTTCTCTTTCGCATATGCTTATCCCAAAGGATTCGGCATTGTAGAGGACGGTACAGACGTATTGTGTTCCAGATAAGAATCTGTCTTTACAATCTTTACGTTGTTGTACACATCCATACCGGTACCGGCAGGAATCAGCTTACCCAGGATAACGTTTTCTTTCAGACCATACAAGTGGTCGGTCTTTCCACGAATTGCCGCATCGGTCAGTGCCTTTGTGGTTTCCTGGAAGGACGCAGCAGACAGGAAGCTGTCGGAACTTGAAGATGCCTTGGTAATACCCTGAATCATCGGTTCTACGGTAACAAAGCCAAGTTCTGTTTCGCCGGCATCCATTCTTGCCTGAATCTCATCGTTAATATCATAAACGGTCTTCTGGTCAACCACGGTTCCCGGCAGCAGATAGCTGCTTCCAGCCTCGTCAATCTTTACCTTGCGGAGCATCTGACGAACGATAACCTCGATATGCTTATCATTGATATCTACACCCTGGAGGCGGTATACCTTCTGTACTTCGCTGATGATATAATCCTGTACTGCCTGAACACCCAGAATATTCAGAATATCTCCAGGGAATACGTTACCCTCTGTCATGCGAGTACCCTTCTTGATAAACTCGCCCTCACGGACACGAATCTTGAAGTTATAGTGAATCGGATAGGACTCAGACTCACCGGTTTCCTCATTGGTGATAATAATCGTTCTTGCAGTCTTGACTTCTTCGATGTGTACCACACCATCAATGCGGTTCAATACCGCAGCATTCTTCGGGTGACGGCTCTCGAACAGTTCCTCAACACGAGGCAGACCCTGTGTGATATCTTCCGCAGAAGCGATACCACCGGTATGGAAAGTACGCATGGTAAGCTGTGTACCCGGCTCACCGATGGACTGGGCAGCGATAACACCAACTGCTTCACCCACAGAGACCAGGTTGCCGTTTGCAAGGTTTGCACCATAGCACTTCGCACAGACGCCCTGCTTTGCACGGCACATCAGAACGCTTCTGATCTTGATCCGCTCTACGCCACAATCCAGTACTTTCTGTGCATCTACATCGGTCAGCATCTTATTCTTGGACAGAACCAGTTCCCCTGTCTGAGGATCACGCAGATCTTCTACCAGATATCTGCCCTGGAGACGCTCTGCAAGCTTTTCAATGAGCTCGTTGCCGTTGCGGATCTCATAGATCTCCAAGCCATCCTTTGCACCACAATCCTGTTCCCGGATGATGACATCCTGAGAAACGTCAACCAGACGACGGGTCAGATAACCGGAGTCAGCGGTACGAAGTGCCGTATCTGCCAGACCCTTTCTCGCACCACGAGAGGAGATGAAGTACTCCAAGATGTTCAAGCCCTCACGATAGTTCGAACGAATCGGCATCTCAATGGTTGCACCGGAGGTGTTGGCAATCAAGCCACGCATTCCGGCAAGCTGACGAATCTGAGAAATACTACCACGGGCACCGGAGTCTGCCATCATGAAGATCGGGTTGTACCGATCCAGACCATTTTGCAGAGCAGTGGTAACATCGTTGGTTGCCTTGTTCCAGATTTCGATAAACCGCTTGGACTTCTCCGCAGCGGAAATATAACCATACTCATACTGGGTTGTGATCTCATCAACCTGTGCATCCGCAGACTTAACAATATCCCATTTTGCTTTCGGAATCTCCGCATCGCAAACCGCAACGGTAATTGCAGCCTTGGTGGAATATTTAAAGCCGGTTGCCTTAATCTTATCCAGTACCTCAGAAGTGGTGGTCGTACCGTGAATTTTGATGCAGCGATCAATAATCTGTCCAAGCTGTTTCTTACCAACTAAGAATGCGATTTCCAGATCAAACTGCTTGTCGGAATTGGTACGATCTACATAGCCCAGATTCTGCGGAATATTTTCGTTGAAAATCAGACGACCTACAGTACAGTCGATAATCTTGGACACACGCTTTTCGCC
>CAYXKI010000145.1:0-4085 GCA_964465095.1 uncultured Ruminococcus sp. | reverse complement strand
CCTCGAAAAGCTTTCGCTTTTCTCACCCTCTTGTCCGCGCGCATGAGTATTGCGCAGAGTGTTTCGCTGTCTGCGGACAGCGACAAGGGCTTCTCGCCCTTGACCTCGGCAGCATTTTCGAGAAATTGCTGCACCAAAAAGCTTTTATGTCTGGGATAACTTGTTTTATGCGGTTCACCGAATCTTTCTCTTGACAATTTCTCTATTTTCAGTTACAATAAGAAAAGAAACCGTAAACAGGACAACCCCATCAAGGGAATTGCCTGTCCATGGAGAATCTGATAAGGGAGAATCGAGTACAATGTTGTCAAATGAAGAAAAAAGCATGGATAAAATCGTTGACCTATGTAAATCCAGAGGGTTTGTTTACCCCGGATCTGAGATTTATGGCGGTCTTGCTAACTCCTGGGACTATGGTCCTCTTGGAGTAGAACTGAAAAATAATATCAAAAAAGCATGGTGGAAAAAGTTTGTCCAGGAATCTCCCTACAATGTAGGTCTGGATGCATCCATTCTGATGAACCCGGAAACATGGGTTGCTTCCGGTCACTTGGGTGGCTTCTCTGATCCGCTGATGGATTGCAAAGCCTGCAAGACAAGACATCGTGCCGACAATCTGATTGAAAATTTCGACGGCACCAATCCTGCCGGTTGGAGCAATCAGGAAATGATGGATTATATCCGGGATAAGGGAATCACCTGCCCTAACTGCGGAAAGGCTGATTTCACCGACATCCGTCAGTTCAATCTGATGTTCAAGACATTCCAGGGCGTAACAGAGGACTCTAAGTCTGAACTGTATCTTCGTCCGGAAACTGCACAGGGCATTTTTGTAAACTTTGCAAGCATTCAGCGTACCACCAGAAAGAAGCTTCCTTTTGGCGTTGCACAGATCGGAAAGTCTTTCCGGAACGAGATTACGCCCGGAAACTTTATTTTCCGTGTCCGGGAATTTGAACAGATGGAACTGGAGTTCTTCTGTAAGCCGGGAACAGATCTGGAATGGTTCCAGTTCTGGAGAAGCTATTGTAAAGAGTTCCTGTTGTCTCTTGGCATCAAGGAGGAGAACCTGCGTCTCCGTGACCATGAACAGGATGAACTTTGCTTCTATTCTAAGGCAACTACAGACTTTGAGTATAAATTCAGCTTTGGTTGGGGCGAACTGTGGGGTGTTGCAGATCGTACAGATTACGACCTGACTCAGCATCAGAATCATAGCGGGAAGTCTTTGGAATATTTCGATCCGGAGACAAATACAAAGTACATCCCTTATGTCATCGAGCCGTCTCTTGGCGTAGAGCGTCTGTTCCTGTCTATCGTAACAGAAGCATATGATGAAGAGGTTGTGGATGCAGAGAAGAACGACACCAGAGTGGTTATGCATCTCCACCCGGCACTTGCACCGTTTAAGGCAGCAGTTCTGCCACTGTCCAAGAAGCTTGGAGAAAAGGCACAGGAGGTCTATGCACTTCTTGCAAAGCATTTCCCGGTAGATTATGACGAGAGCCAGTCTATTGGAAAACGGTATCGCCGTCAGGATGAAATCGGTACACCGTTCTGTATTACAGTGGACTTTGATACCATTGAAAAGGACAATTGCGTTACAGTTCGTGATAGAGATACCATGGAACAGATTCGTATGCCGATTGATGAATTGGTAGGGTATCTGAATGAGAAAGTTGTGCTTTAAGCGGTAAGCACTGTAAAAAATAGTTGAAAAGCGAGAGTTGTGTTAAAAGCGGCTCTCGCTTTTTTCTGTACCAAACCAGTTTTCACAGGCATAAAAGTTTTTTGGTGCAGCAATTTTGTCAAAAATGCTGCCGAGGTCAAGGGCGAGAAGCCCTTGTCGCTGTCCGCAGACAGCGAAACACTCTGCGCAATGCTCATGCGCGCGGACAAGAGGGTGAGAAAAGCGAACGCTTTTCGAGGGAGAGCGAACAAGACCGCTCTCCCTTTGTAGATGTTACCGGAAGCTATAGCCTTGAAAATGTTCCGGTGGAACATTTTCAACGAGTTTAACGAGCAAGTGAAGAGATGGATTTCTGTTGCTTTTCAGATTTCTCCTCACAATTGTCATTTTAACTAAATAAAACAACCATAGCTCCCCTCTCCCTTGTCAAAACTTACGAAAATCGAAAAACGCCTTGACAATTGCCTGAAATCGTGGTAAATTAATATTAGCACTCAGGGAGATTGAGTGCTAACACTTGAAAAGTGAATCTGCCAGAAAGGATGGTTGGCGTGGATGCACGAAAACGTAAAATCTTGTCCGCAGTCGTGGATTTGTATATTCGCACCGGGGAACCGGTAGGATCTAAGACGATTTCACAGCTACCGGATATCAATGTCTCCGCTGCCACGGTCCGCAATGATATGGCAGTTTTGGAGGAACTTGGCTATCTGGAACAGCCTCACACCTCTGCCGGAAGAGTTCCCACTTATAGCGGATATCGGATGTATATCGAACAGATCAGTGGAGAGAAAGGATTGCCGGAGGAGGAACGCCAGCGTCTGGATGAGATGCTGGGGGAAGAGGCAGAACTGACAGAAGATCTGATTCTTCAAAGTGCAACAACAGCACTTTCCGAGATTACGAAATGTGCGACGGTTGTCTCCAATTTTGCACCGAAATATGCCGTGATTTCCAAGGTAGAGGTTGTCCCCACCGGAAAGCGGATGTATGTGGTGCTGCTGATTACCTCGGATGGGAAGATTAAGAACCGTGCTTGTCGGTTGCAATTCGACCTTACCGAGGAACATATGGCGTTTTTCAAGCGTTATATGGCGGAAAATCTGGAGGGACTCTCCGTTTCGGATTTGTCTGAGGAACGTATGGAACAACTCACCATGGCAATGGGCACCTATATGATGACCTTGAGTCCTTTGATTCAGGGAATTTGTGAGATGTCCAAGGATTTGCAGCAAAATGAGTTGTATGTCTCCGGAGAGCAGAATCTGTTTTCCTGTGAGGAACTGGACAAAGGAGAAGTTGCACAGTTTATTCTCCATAAGAAAGAGTTGTCCGCATTGATGGATGATTCTTTCCAGGGAATCAAAGTCGTGTTTGGAGAAGAGGGAAGAGATTTTGTCATCGGGAACTCCAGTATGATTGTTTCGAAGTATCAGAAAGGAGATCATACCGCAGGATCTCTTGGCGTAATCGGACCGGTTCGTTTGAACTATGCAAAGATTATCCCTTATATTGAATATTTCACAGAGAAAATCTCTCATCTGATTTCAGAAGAGGAGAAACAGCTACGGTTAGAAGAAAACCCGAAAGGCGAGAAATGAGAAAGGATGTGTCTGCATGGAAGAACTGGAAAAGGAACTGACCGGGGAACAGGTTGAGCCGGAGGGAACAGAAACAGAAGTACCGGAGACAGATGCTGCGACAGCGTCAGAGCCGACAGAGGAAACAGACAGTGAGGATATGAAGAAGAAAGATCTGAAAGCAGCACTGGAAAAGAAAGAAGCAGAACTTGCACAGGAAAAAGATCAGTATTTGCGACTGATGGCGGAGTATCAGAATTATCGGAATCGTACCACAGAGGAAAAGAAAAAGATCTATGGCGATGCAAAGCTGGACTGTGTGAAAGAACTGCTGGCAGTGCTGGATACCTTTGAACGTGCACTGGAAGCCCCTTGTGCCGATGAAAATTACAAGAAGGGCGTGGAAATGACGTTCCAACAGATGCAGAAAGCATTTGATAAATTCGGTGTTACAGAGATTTCTCCGCTGGGCGAAGCCTTTGACCCCAATTTGCATAATGCCATCAATCAGGTGGATAATAGTGAGTATGAAAGCGATACGGTGTGTCAGGTGTTCCAGAAAGGATATCTACTGGGTGAGCGTCTGATCCGTCCGGCGATGGTCGCAGTTGCAATTTAGCGTCATGAAAAAACGAGTGATGGAAATGATGCAGGCTGCGGTGCTTTTAACCTTTGCATGGCTAAGGAATTGGAAGCAAAAGCGTCTGGAAATGAAATAGTGGCAAGCACTGTCGACAACTTGTCGATGGTTTAGAACTTATTCTCATAGGATTTGTGCATGGATTTTCGAGCACAATTTTGATGAGGGCAAGGCG
>CAYXKI010000144.1:0-4109 GCA_964465095.1 uncultured Ruminococcus sp. | reverse complement strand
CTCCCTCGGTGCACTCCCTCAGTCAGCTTCGCTGACAGCTCCCTCTGAGAGGGAGCCTTGGGGTGGTTTAATTTCGCCCAAAACGTTTTACTCAAACGCCTCCCTCTCAGAGGGAGGTGGCACGGCGGATGCCGTGACGGAGGGAGAGCACCGAGGGAGCGAACCCCTCATTTGTAAGAAATAGCAAAAGGGAACAGATCTCTCGATCTGCTCCCTTTTTTATCTATGGAGAAAAATTTGTGGGCTTACGAATACAAAATCGTATAGCTATCCGACTCAAACAATGCATCATCTAATGGCACGCAATAAGTATATTGTGCATACTCCCCGGAATCATCGGGGTCATAAGCGTAATACTCAATGATTACATAGGCATCGCCTGCCTGAATTGCACCGGAGCGGAAATAGGGCTTTAGCACGCTATAATAGGTGCACGCCTCCAGATAGCTCTCGTCCAGTTCATCGGCGTTATCTACGGTAGCCCCATTATGGATAACGGCGAAATAGATCGATCCGTTTAAGGGCTCTTCTTCCAGTTTCTCCAAAGCAGCTTTCCCATCGCCCTCTTGTTGATAGAGGAGATCAAAGTACGTCTGTACGGTTTTGGGCATCAATTCTTCATAGACAGAACAGGTGAGATAGCACTCTGCCTTGCCATACCGGAAGAGATACTGAAAGTCCATGACCTCGTTGTACTCTGTATTGCTGTACATCTCTGCGTCATAGATTTCCTCAAAGGACAGACTCTGGAACTCTTCGTTGTAAATCTGGAACAATTCCTGAACTGCCTCATCAGACAAGACCACGCTGTTCTCCATGCAGTAAACGTTCAAGGTGTCGTCAATGGGGGTGGGAAGTGTTTTCCATGCGTTTACATAGGCTTCTTCTTTTTGGAGAGATTGGCGAATGGTTTCTAACTGGTCAGAGTCCAGATAGATACAGCGATAGAGAGTGCCGGTTTTGGTTTTGATGGCAACATTGACATCAGTATAGGTTTTCCCGGTATTGCCCCAATATTTTGTGTAGAAATCGTTGCCGTCTTTCTCCCAATCTTCGATGTTCTGGTTCAAGGCATAGGAGATCTTTTCCCGGACGGTTTCATCGGTAATGGGGATATCTTGGCTGTAAAGCCCTACATAATTGGAGTAGGAGAACCAGGTTGTCCCTTGGAGCATCTGATTTTCTGTAATCGTGCTAAGGAACGAAACGCTTTCGATTTCTTCGGTTGCCGGACGTTTGGAGAGGATAGAGGATTCCACCCCATGGAGTCCCAGTGCCAAGGCAATATTCAAAAGGGCAACAATTCCAAGCCCCGGCAGGGTGGACAAGAGGTTGCGGAATTTCTTTGTGGTAATGAGTTCATAGATACAGGAGATCAGAATGCCAATGAGATAGAGGACAATGGCACTAAACCAAAGCTTCGATGTTCCGTTGCTGTATTCCTCGTACAAGAGGGCAGTGATAATGGAGCAATAACTCATGGTTACGAGAATCCGATAGAAGTGCTGGAAGAATCGTGTCGGTGCAGCCTGTCCTGCGGCTTCACTGCGACGTTTCCGAAATGCCAGACAACCAAGGGCAAGATAGACAAGTCCCAGTAAAATCGTATAGAGAAGGGCAGACTTTGCCGGGGAGAACACGCTGTAAATGGAAGCTCCGTCTTCAATGTCAAAGAGACTTGCAAAGGTTTCAAAGACAAGGTTGTTGCTGTTTCGGAAGAATCCGTTGGAAGATCCGGAACTGATCAGCATCGGCAGATTGTCAATGGCAACAGCACGGACAACGGTGTACAACGTCCTTGGCAGGAAGAGGAGAATGCCGGAGAAGAGCACGTTGGAGAAAAGCGTTCCCGTAAGGCTCATGGCAAGAAGTACCCCACCCAATAGGAGAATCCCCATGGCGAGAATGGCGAGGGAAAAGGGAATGATCGTGCTGTACACCAGGTGAAAGGTGTTTTTCAACAAAAGGGAAGTCAGGGTAGAAACCCCTGTGCTTACCACCACCAGAAGCACAAGCCAGAAGAGAATTGCACCGGCAAAGCTCAGGTACAGGGACACACGTTTGTGTGGCAATGCATGGTAAAAGTCCGAGGCAGACCGGTTATTGAGAAACCGGAAGAGTACCAGTGCCAGAACCGGTACCAGAATGGCAACCAGAATCAGAAAAGGGTTGATTTCCCATGCGTTATAGCTTGGGATAGTCGCTTGTCCAATGGCAACGCCCTCTGTGGTTTCATAGGAGTTGGACGTGTAAATCAGAATGGAAAGGGGATCGAGAATTGCCCCCAGAACCAGAATCACAAGGGTAAGCACCCCAAGCGTACGGCATTGCCGGACACCCTCCCAGAACAGGGAGAGAGAAAAATAAGATTGCTTTTGTTTCATCGTAGAAAACCTCCTCTTGCATGAAGATATGTTAGAATACAGACAGCACCAAGCCCTAAGACAAGGGCGAGAATCAGGATTGATTGCAGGGTTTCTTTTCTGCGTTGGTGTTTTTGTCCTTTCAGGTCATACCAGGACTTCATGGTGTCCCAACTCCTTTCTGGAGTTCATCAATCTGGAACGTATACCCAAGGGCTTCCATCTCATAAGTAAAGACTTCTTCCAAGGTAAGGGGCAGCACATCCAGGAGAATCGGTTGCATTTTCTGGAGGGTTTCCACAATTTCCTCTCGTTTGCCACTGACAATCATATTGGCAACGCTGCCGGATTTTTCAAAGTGGCTGATGGAAATCCCCTGGAATTTCGTTTGGTCAAAGTCCTCCCGGAATGCAATCTGAATCTTAAACTGAGCGGTTTTCAGGTTTTCAATATCGCTTTCCAGCACAAGACCGCCTTTGTGTAATAGTGCAAGCTGATCGCAGATATCTTCCAGTTCCCGGAGAGAGTGAGAGGTAATAATCGCCGATGCCCCACGTTCCAAGACATCCTCACAAATCAGGCTCTTGACAAAGTTTCGCATTACCGGGTCTAATCCGTCAAAGGTCTCATCAAAGAAGAGATATTTCGGCTTGCAGGAGAGTGCCAGAATGGTGGCAGCCTGTCGCCGCATTCCTTTGGAGAATTGCCCCAAGGATTTCTTGGTGGGAAGCTGTAGCTTCTTACAGAGGGCAAGGCAGCGGTTCTTGTCAAAGTCCGGGTGGAGGCACTGATACATCTCCATCATCCGGGAAAGGGTTGCACCGGGGAGAAAATACAACTCATCGGGCACATAGGCAATGGTACGCTTCATGGTGGGGTTGTCCCACACCGGTTCCCCATCAATGCGTACCGTTCCGGAATCCGGGGCATAGACCCCGGTAAGGGTGCGGAGAAACGTAGACTTTCCTGCACCGTTAGAACCTACCATTCCATAGATACAGCCATCTCCAATGGTACAGCTAACATTTTCCAGAGCAGAGAAGCCCTGAAAGGTTTTACAAAGATTTCTGACAGTAATCATTCTGCCTTACCTCCTTTCCTGGAAGAAGCAGAGGGAAACGCTTCTTCAATGACACGATAAATTTCTTCTTTTGTAACACCGGCAATTGCCAGTTCGTAAACCAGTTCTGTCAGTTCCTGCATTTTTCCACGCTCCTTTTGCATAAGTTTCTCCTTGGCATCCTGACACACAAAATATCCCTTTCCCGGAACAGATTGGATCAGTCCACGATTGTCAAGGTCTGTATAGGCTTTTAAAATGGTTCTCGGGTTGACAGAATGGGTCACAGACACACTGCGTACCGAGGGAATCTGACTGCCCGGTGACAATACATCTGTGAGAATAAACCGTTCTGCCTGACTGATAATCTGTGCATAAACCGGTTCTCTTGACATAGGGTCAATCTGAAACATAGAATGGGTCACATCCTTTCTGGTTGTATCTGTTGTAAGTGTATTAACTGTTGTACACTTCATACAACACCTACAGTATAACATATCCAAAAGCGGTTGTCAAGGGGGTTGGGGAAAATTTTTTTGGGGGAAGTGAAAAGGGGTGGTTTGGGGTTCGTTTGAAGTTTTTTACCCTATGCCTCCCTCTTAGAGGGAGGTGGCACGGCGAATGCCGTGACGGAGGGAGAGAGTGGAGGACTCCCTCAGTCAGCTAAAGCTGACAGCTCCCTCAGA
>CAYXKI010000143.1:0-4166 GCA_964465095.1 uncultured Ruminococcus sp. | reverse complement strand
AACATCACAACTGAAAGAACGCAAACAAGAATCTTTTGAAGAATTCCTTTCATTTTTTCTCCCTCCTATCACATTTGTATGGTTGTATTCTTACGGCTTTTTCGGTGTCACATAAAGGGTGTGCTGATTGGAAAAAATCACCTTTCCCGGTTTTGCGCCGGCTGGCTTTTTCACATAGCGCACCGGGCAATAGTCAACAGGCACTTGGGCAGAAGCGCTTGCCTTGCTGTAATAGGCTGCCAAAGCTGCTGCCTCTTTCAAGATCTCCAAAGAGGGTTCTTCCCCTCCGGTTTCCAGAATCACATGAGAACCGGGGATATTCTGGGTGTGCAGCCAGATGTCCTGCTTGTTTGCAAGCTTCAGGGTAAGCTGATCGTTCTGCACATTGTTTCGTCCCACCAGAATCCGTGCCCCATTGGAAGCGGTAAACACCATCGGCGGCTGTGCTTTCAGGGGCTTTCCCTTTCGGTGCAACAGACGAAGATACCCTTGCTGTGCCAGTTCCAGACGAAGCTGATCCAGATCGTTTTCGGTTTCCGCACGACTAAGTGCATCCAGAACGCTGTCCAGATAGGCAAGTTCTTCTTTTCCCTTTTCAATCTGCTGTGTCAGAATCTTTTCTGCGGTACAGGCTTTCTTGTACCCCTGATAGTACTTCTGCGCATTCTGTGCCGGTGTCAGACGCACGTCCAGGGGAATCTTCACCAAAGGACACGCCGGGTCGTAGAAGTCCTCCAGAACCGCCTCAGCGTCTCCTTTTTCCAAGCGATAGAGATTTGCGGAGATCAGGTCTGCCTGATGACGAAGCCCATCCTTTTCCCCACACGCCTCAAGTTCTTCTGTCTGTGTGGCGATTCGCCGCTGAATCCGCTCTGTAGCATGAAGCAGCAAATGAAACAGATCGTTTGCACGCTGTTTTAACCGGGCTGCACGATCCCGGCTTGCAAAGAATTCATCCAACAAAGCGCAGGCAGAGGGCATGGTCTTTGTCACCATCAGCGTTCCATATTGCTGCAAGGGCAGGAACGAAAAATCTTTCGGCTGTCCCTCTCTGGTGCTGACAATGGTGTACACTGCGGTATTCTGTTCCAACATCTCCCCACTGCGTCGGAGCATGTAACACAAGCGATCCAGTTGATCTTCCGTCAACGCCTCTCCACGGCAAGGCTGCCCCTGTCCTACATAATACGCCCACTCTCGCACCAACACCGGAGAAACGCCCTCAAAGCATTGCAGAAGCACCTTAGAGAGTTCTCCATGGGTTGCCGTCACTGCTGCCCGGATCTCCTCTGCCGTTGCGGTGAGAAAGTTCAGCCGCTTGTCCCTTGGCGGCATCTCATAGGCAACGCCGGGCAACACAAGGCGCTTGCTGGACATGGTTGCATCCACACGTTTCATACTGTCTACCACAATGCCCTTTTCATCAATGAGAATCAAGTTCGAATACCGCCCCATAATCTCACAGGCAAGGGTCTGTTGCACCACATCTCCCAATTCGTTGACACAGGAAAAATCAAAATAAAGCACACGTTCCAACCCATCCTGACGAATTGCAAGGAGTTTTCCGTTTCCAAGCCGCTTGCGAAGCAGCATACAGAACATAGGCGGTGTCTTTGGGTTTTCCACGCTGACTTGAGTCAGATGTACCCTTGCCCGGTCTGCGGCACAGGAAATCAGCAGCTTAGCGCTGCCACTGCGACTGCGAAACGCCAGAAGCAACTCTTCCCTTGCCGGTTGATGGATTTTTTCAATGCGTGCCTCCAAAAGGGGCAAGAGTTCTTGCCGTACCGCATGAAGATATGCGCCATCTAATGCCATAGTTTACGATCCTTTCTTTATTCCACCCGACGATACTGTAAAATCTCAAAGGAAATCTGCGTGGAAAGGGTTTCCAACTTTTCCAGACGAGCGTGTTCTTCTCTGCCGGTTTTGTAATAATAGGGGGTCATCTGAAAGAGATTCTGAATGTCCTCCGGGCAAGCCAATTTCATCCAACTGTCCACATATTCTGCCTGAATCAATTCAAAGCCCTCTAAGGCATAATCTCTCACCGCATTGGGATAAGGAACATCATAAATTGCCTCTTTGAGCCCCCAGAGATGCTGCTGTCCGGGAATCACCATAATCATGACACCGTTTTTCCGCAACACCCGATGATATTCCTCCCCACAATACGGGGCGAAAATTGTCGTCAACACATCGCAACAGCGATCTGCCACCGGAAGATGGAACACACTGCCTACCGCAAATTTCCCTTGGGGATATCGCTTTGCGGCTGCATCTGCTGCACTTTTGGAAATATCCACACCATAAATCTGCATGGGAATCTGCGCCTCTGTAAGTGCCTCTCCCATCCCGGCAGTATAATAACCCTCTCCACAGCCTGCGTCCAGCAAAATTCCACCGGCACGTGCATAAGAAACCACAACCCGTTTCAATGCCTCTTGCAACGTTCCATAGTACCCGGCATCTAAAAATCGCTTTCTGGCACGCATCATCACCGCATTGTCCCCGGGATTTTTTGCGTGTTTCCGATTGACAGGCAAGAGATTGACATAGCCACTTCTTGCAAGGTCAAAGCTGTGCCCTTTGGTACAACTCCAACAGGTTTCCCGTTGCTGCATACTTGTTTCACAGACCGGGCATTTCCAGATGCTCACTGCTTTGCACCTCCCGATAATATCACATCCGGAGCATCCCCCGGAAAGCAAAGCACTTCTGCCTCCGGATACGCCCCCAGAATCTGCTTCTGCAAAAGTTCCGCTGCCATCTGTTCCGTGTGATAATGCCCACAGTCAAACAGTGCCACATCCAGGAATTCTGCTGCATACCATCGGTCATGCTTAATGTCCCCGGTAATCAGCCCGTCACAGCCCTTTGCTGCTGCAAGTTCCAACATCGAAGCCCCACTTCCGGAACAATAAGCAATCTTGCGAATGGGTTTCTTGCAGCGAGAATACCGCAAAGCCTTTGTGCCAAACACCTGTTGCAAATGCTGTGCCAATTCCTCCGAAGAAAGGGCGGTGCCACAGTCCTCCACAAAGCCAAAGCCTCTGCCATCTGTCCAGGTCGGCTCTAAAACTTCCGGCTTTCCGGAAAGAGAAAGGCGGTCTTTTAGCTGTTCATAGGCATAAAAGCTAAGCCCTTTCGGTGCAATATCCAAAGGCGTATGTACGCAGATTGCAGCAATCCCCTCTGCAATCAATTGATACACCGGATTCTGAGGGGACAGTGCCTTAACCGGAGAAAAAATCACCGGATGATGAGAAACAATCAGTTGTATTTTCTCTGCCTTTGCCTTTTCCAGAACCTGACGAGAAATATCAATGGTCGTAAGAATCCGCTGTGCCGGCATGGTACGATCTCCCACAAGCAGCCCGGAATTGTCCCAGGATGCCTGAGAGGCAAAGGGTTCAAACGCATCCAACGCCTGATAAACTTCTCCTACTGTCAACATATGCTGTCCTCCTGTCCCTTTTGCCGCTCTTCAATATAATCTGCAAGGGTTTGCCAATACGCGGCTTCTGTTTTTCTCTCTACCAAACGCAATTGCTGCGCCAATTTCCCATATCGCCGTCTTTTCCAGGAGATAAAGGTCATTACCTCCGGGTCTGTCCAGTCCAGATAGCCGATTTCTGCCTCGATCTCTGTCAGGGTTCTCCCCTTTGTTCCTGCATATCGCACATCAAAAATACTGTAAAACTTATGCACTTCCGATGCAATATGTTCTTTCCATTCAAACCCTTGCTCCGCAAGCCATCGCCGCAGAGTAGAATGCTTTGTCATCGGTTGCAAAATCAAGTGTACCTCGCTACACCACTTGCAATTCTGGAGAATATGGACAATCGTTTCCCCACCCATACCGGCAATCACCACATCTGTAATCCCCTCAGAGGGCACGGCTTCCAGTCCGTCACAGAGAAACAACTTTGCCTGACCAATTACACCAGCCTCCAGCAAAGTGCGCCGTGCAGCCATAATCGGTCCTCTATGAATATCTGTTGCAATTGCACGTTTACAAGTACCGCTTTGCAAAAGTTCCGCAAGCAAATAGGCATGGTCTGTTCCAACATCACAGACAACACCATCCTGTGTCACAAGGGACGCACAAATCGAAAGACGCTTGGATAACATGGCATAATCGCTCCTTTCCTATAAAAACAGAA
>CAYXKI010000142.1:0-4220 GCA_964465095.1 uncultured Ruminococcus sp. | reverse complement strand
GCCAACCTCCAAAGGAATCACTAGGGAGATGCTGCAAGCATATGACTTCTAAGGAGCGATCTCTATGGAATATCAAACCATTGAACAGGCACTGGAAGAACTCCGTGCCGGAAAATGCATTCTGGTTACAGACGATCCGGATCGGGAAAACGAAGGGGATCTGATTTGTGCCGGGCAATTTGCCACAACAGAAAATGTCAATCTGATGGCAAGTGCTGCAAAAGGGCTGATTTGTATGCCCATGAGCCATGACAACGTGGTTCGTCTTGGGCTGAAACAAATGGTTTCCCACAACACAGACAATCACGAAACCGCCTTTACCGTTTCCATTGACCACGTCAACACCACCACAGGAATTTCTGCGGTAGAACGTGGGCTTACTGCAAGAGCAGCAGCAGACCAGGAATCCCACGCCAACGATTTTCGCAGACCGGGGCATATGTTCCCGTTGGAGGCAAAACCGGGGGGTGTATTGGAACGCAACGGGCACACCGAAGCAACTGTAGATCTGATGCGATTGGCAGGACTGGAACAAGTGGGACTTTGCTGTGAAATCATGGAGGATGACGGCACAATGATGCGTGGAGAACGGCTTAGCGAATTTGCAAAAGCCCACGACCTGTGCTTTATCACCATCCGGGAATTGCAACGATACCGGAGAAATCACGACAACTTTGTGGAACAGGCAGCCAGTGCGAAACTCCCCACTGTACACGGAGAATTTCAGATGTATGGATTCCGCAATCAGATCAACGGCGACGAACACGTAGCACTTGTCATGGGAGATATTTCCGATGGTGCACCGGTTCTGTGCCGGGTACACTCTGAGTGCCTTACCGGCGATGTCTTTGGATCTTACCGCTGCGATTGCGGAGAACAGCTTGACCGTGCACTGGAAATGATCCAGCAAGAGGGCAGAGGCGTTCTGGTCTATCTGCGACAAGAAGGGCGTGGCATAGGGCTGCTGAACAAAATCAAAGCCTATAAGCTGCAAGAAAACGGACTGGACACGGTAGAGGCAAACATACAACTTGGATTTGCACCGGATTTGCGAGATTACAGTGTTGGTGCACAGATTCTCAAGCAGCTTGGTGTCACAAAGCTTCGGCTTATGACCAACAATCCGGACAAAATTACAGATCTGGCTGAATATGGTCTGACAGTCGAAGAACGTGTTCCCATTGATATTCCGGAAAAGCCGGAAAATCTCAAGTACCTGAAAACAAAGCAGTACAAAATGGGACATTACCTACATTTTTAAGGAGGATTTCAAAATGAAAACAGTAGAAGGGATTTATTGTGGAAAGGGTCTGAAGATTGCCATTGTTGCATCCAGATTCAACGAATTTATTGTAAACAAGCTGATCGGCGGTGCAGAAGATTGTCTGCTTCGCCATGGCGTTGACGGCGACGATATCACCTTGGCATGGGTTCCCGGTGCGTTTGAGATTCCTCTGGCAGCAAAAAAGCTGGCAGCCAGCGGAAAGTACGACGCTGTAATTGCCCTTGGCGCTGTCATCCGTGGTTCTACCAGCCACTATGACTATGTCTGCGCAGAAGTGTCCAAGGGCGTTGCACAAGTTGGTCTGGAGTCCGGTGTCCCGGTACTCTTCGGCGTTCTGACCACTGACACCATCGAACAGGCAATCGAACGTGCCGGCACAAAGGCAGGCAACAAGGGCACAGATTGTGCAATGTCTGCACTGGAAATGGTAAATCTGTTCCGCACCATGGAGTAAGGCTTCATGAGAAATTTGATTTTTCTGGACATTGATGGGACAATCGTCTCTGAAGACGGTTTCCTACCGGACTCTGCGCCAAAAGCCATTGCAGCAGCCCGGGCAAAGGGAAATGCTGTGCTGATCAACACCGGGCGCACTGCCATGAACGTAGACCCTTTTCTACGGAAAATGCAATTTGACGGCTATATCTATGGTTGTGGAACGGAACTGGAATTTGCAGGAGAAACCCTGTTTCACATCCGCCAATCTCCGGAACGTAGCAAAGAGATGGTAACATTGGTACGAAACACCGGGATGGCAGTTTTGTATGAATGCAGCGATGGAATCTTCTATGACAAAAAATCCAGAATGCTTCCGGGGCTGCAATCGCTTTTGGATCTGTACCGAGGGAAAAACACCGATTTCTCCCAAGTACCGGAAGAAGGCTGGCAAATGGACAAGTTTGTCATCTGGTATGACAGTGACAGTGATCTCACCGGATTTCAAAATGGCATTGCAGGAAAGTTTGACTATATCGACAGGGGCAATCAATTTGCGGAACTTGTCCCTTGTGGCTATTCCAAAGCGACCGGAATGCAACACATGATGAAACTCCTCCAGGCAACCCCGGACAGAACCTATGCCATCGGTGACAGCCTGAACGATCGCCCGATGCTAGAGGCTGCCGGCACAGGAATCGCCATGGGGGACAATCCGAAGCTTTTCCCCTATGCAGATTATATCACTGCCAATCTGGCAGACGATGGTCTCGCAAAGGCGTTAGAACATTTCGCATTAGTATAAGGCGATACCGCACAAAGAAAACCATCTTCTCCTCGGAAATTCCAAAGAGGAAGATGGTTTTTTCATACATATTAACGCTGTGTTAGCCGTTCTCACGTTCTAAGCGAATTGCCTTTAACACAATGGCACATTCCAGACGCTTCTTTTCAATCTCACAGGAAAGCTTGTGTGCCTTGTGCACATTACCGCAATACTGATAATTGTTCGCATTACAGCCACCGCTACAGTAAAACCGTGCCCAACAATTCCGGCAATCCGGTTTGCTATAGATATGGGTCTTTGCAAAGTCCGATTTCATCTCCAAGTTAAAGGTGTCATCGTCTACATTTCCCATTTTGTAAGCAGCTTCTCCTACAAACTGATGACAAGGGTAAATGTCCCCATCCGGAGTAATTGCCACGTATTCATTGCCACAGCCACAGCCACGAAGCCGTTTGATTGCGCAAGGACCTTGATCCAGATCCAACATAAAGTGGAAAAAATTAAACTTCTTTCCTGCTTTTTCGGCATCCAGAATTTTTTCCATCAATCGCTCATATTCTGAGAAAATCCGAGGCAAATCTGCTTCTGTAATTGCATATGGTTCTGTAGGGTCAGCGATAACCGGTTCTACAGACACCTGATCAAATCCGGCATCTACCAAAGCCATGACATCCTCTGCAAAGTCCAGATTATACTTGGTATATGTCCCTCTGACGTAATACTCTTTTTCTCCACGCTGTTCCACAAGTTTCCGATATCTTGGCAGAATCCGATCATAAGAACCTGTCCCGTCCACTCTGGGACGCATTTTGTCATTGACTTCTTTCCGTCCGTCAATAGACAATACCACATTGGACATCTCCCGGTTGATGTACGCAATTTTCTCATCATCCAACAAGATCCCATTTGTAGTAATGGTGAAGCGGAACTTTTTGTGATACACCGGTTCCTGACTCCGGGCATACTCTACAATTTGTTTTACCACGTCAAAGTTCATCAGCGGTTCTCCACCAAAGAAATCCATCTCCAGATTGACCCGATTTCCGGAATTTTTCAACAGAAAATCCACTGCTTTTTTTCCGGTTTCATAGGACATCAGCTTTCTGCCCTCACCAAAATCACCGGTGGAGGCAAAGCAATATTTACACCGCAGATTGCAGTCATGGGCAATATTCAAACACATCGCTTTGATTGGCGATGCAACAGCAAAATTGGCATATTTCTCATAGTCATCCTCAGAGAAAAGAATCCCCTGTTCATATGCCTCTAAAACCTCTGCATAACAGGAATGAATTTCCTCTACCTCGTAAAACCGGGACAGCTTGTCCACAACCGGCTGCGGACAGACTTTTTCAAAAGGCGGTGCCACATTGTCCAGCATGTCATAGGTCAGTTCGTCGACCACATGCACACCACCGCTGTTTACGTCCAGCACAACATTGTACTCGCCCAATTTATATTTATGAATCATACACCATTCCTCTTTTCGGTCACTCTCTACGGCAAATTGCCAAAGGTACGAAAAAAGGGACACTACTGTCCCTTTTCACGTTCACGTCTTTTCACCGCAAAACCTTTTGCGGGATTGCTGTTTCCTTAGAACTTGTTCTCATAGGATATTGTACCTGTCTTTTCGGCAAATTTTGCCGATTGCTGCGCTAAGGCGACACCGCACAAAGAACATCTGGCGATTTTGTACGTCATCTGCTTGCA
>CAYXKI010000141.1:0-4289 GCA_964465095.1 uncultured Ruminococcus sp. | reverse complement strand
TGAGCCATATCTCCACAGGTGGTGGTGCATCTTTGGAATATCTGGAAGGCAAGGTACTTCCGGGTGTAGCAGCAATCGCAGACAAGAACTAAGTCCTGGAAGTTGAGGTTGACAAATATGAATAAGACACTGAGAAAAGCAATTATTGCTGGTAACTGGAAGATGAACAAAAACCGTGCAGAGGCAAAGGAACTGATTGAAGCCCTGAAGCCGATCGCAGCAGATAAGACCTGTAGTGTTATTATCTGTGTACCGTTTACAAATCTGGAGACTGCTCTGACATTGACAGAGGGTACAAATATTGAAGTCGGTGCAGAAAATGTACACTTTGAAAAAAGTGGTGCATTTACCGGTGAAATTTCCGCAGATATGCTTACAGAGATGGGCGTAAAGTATGTTATTGTAGGTCACTCTGAGCGCCGTCAGTATTTTGGCGAAACAGATGAGACTGTTAATAAGCGTACTACTGCTGCAATTGAGGCTGGAATGACTGTTATTCTGTGCGTTGGTGAGACACTGGCAGAACGGGAACTGGGAATTACAGAAGAGGTTGTTGCAAAGCAGGTAAAGGTTGCACTTCACGGCTTGTCTGCACAGCAGGTACAGAACATTGTCATTGCATATGAACCGGTTTGGGCAATTGGTACTGGAAAGACCGCAACAGCAGAGCAGGCACAGGAGGTTTGTGCATTTATCCGTGCAACAGTTGCAGGTCTGTATGATCAGGCAATTGCAAACGGTATGACCATTCAGTATGGTGGTTCTATGAATGAGAAGAACTGTGCAGAACTGCTGGCAAAGGAAGACATTGACGGCGGTTTGATCGGTGGTGCTTCTCTGGTTGCTGAGAAGTTCGGCGTATTGCTGGCTGAGGCATCGAAGTAAATTTATACGAAAAGGTTGTAAGGCGATATCGTACAAAAATCATTAGATATTCTTTGTGCGGTGTTGCCGCAAGCTACGGGGCAGGCAGAAAATGTCTGCCCTTCTTTGAGAGGAGTAATCTGCACATGAGTAAGAAACCTGTTGCATTGATTATTATGGATGGTTTTGGTTACAATCCGGAGGATTATGGAAATGCCATTACCGCAGCAAAGAAACCAAATCTGGATAAATATCTGGAGGGACCTCATACATTGATTGGCGCAAGCGGTCTGGATGTTGGACTACCGGATGGACAGATGGGAAATTCTGAGGTTGGACACACAAATATTGGTGCCGGTCGGATTGTCTATCAGATGTTGGTGAAAATTACAAAGGATATTCAGGATGGAAAGTTCATCCAGAATAAAGCACTTTCCGATGCAATGGATGCTTGTAAGGAAAAAGGCACAGCGTTGCATCTGATGGGCTTGCTGTCTCCTGGTGGCGTGCATAGCCATATTGATCATCTGTATGGATTGTTGGAAATGGCAAAGCAAAAGGGCATTTCCAAGGTTTATGTTCATGCATTCCTTGATGGTAGAGATGTACCTCCAACCTCTGCGGTTGATTTTATGAAAGAAGCTGTTGCAAAATTAGAGGAAATCGGCGTTGGTAAAATTGCAACGATTTCCGGTAGATATTATGCAATGGATCGAGACAATGCTTGGGATCGTGTTGAGAAAGCATATCTGGCAATGGTAAAGGGCGAAGGCGTAAAGGCAACTTGCCCGGTAAAGGCAATTGAAGACAGCTATGCGCAAGATGTCACTGATGAATTTATGCTTCCTACTGTTGTAGAGGGCGGTGCAACAATTCAGAAAGACGATAGCGTAATTTTCTTCAATTTCCGTCCGGATCGTGCAAGACAGTTGACTCGTTGCTTCGTAGATCCGGAGTTCAATGGCTTTGCAAGAACATATTTCCCGGTACAGTTTGTTTGCATGGCACAGTATGATGCGTCTATGCCTAACGTTACTGTTGCATATCCGCCGGAGGAATTGCATATGACCTTTGGTGAATATGTAAGCCAGTGTGGAAAGACACAGTTGCGTATTGCTGAGACTCAGAAATATGCCCACGTCACATTCTTCTTTAATGGCGGTGAGGAAAAGACATTCACCGGAGAAGATCGTATTCTGGTACAAAGTCCTGACGTTCCGACCTTTGATCTAAAGCCGGAAATGAGTGCCTATGAAGTAACGGACAAGGTCGTAGAGGCAATTGAAAGTGATAAGTATGACACGATCATTTTGAACTATGCAAACTGCGACATGGTTGGGCATACCGGAATTTTTGACGCTGCCAAGGCAGCAGTAGAAGCAGTTGACACTTGTGTCGGACGGATGGTTGATGCGATTCTGGCAAAGGGTGGCGTAGCATTTATTACTGCTGACCACGGAAACGCAGATAAGATGTACGAGAAAGATGGCTCTCCGTTTACTGCACACACCACAAATCCGGTGCCGTTTATTGTAGTTGGCATGGATAAGCCGCTTCGAGAGGGCGGCGTGCTTGCAGACATTGCACCTACAATGCTGGAGGCAATGGAACTGCCACAGCCAAAGGAAATGACTGGAAAGAGTTTGTTTGCATAAGATAGATCATCGCTATTTTATGGTGCTTTGAAAAAGAAAAAGGATCTGTGAGAAAATGTTTCTACAGATCCTTTTTTTTATTTTATAGAATTCTTTATTGAAATGGATCAAAAGCATCCATAAACATGATTATATTCATCCCAATCATCATCGTACAAGTGAGCAGCGTTAAAAGCATCCAATGCTTCTTCACCAAGCAAACTTTGCTCAACTTCTGCGTCACAATCAATGTCAAAATATCCAGCACCACCTTCTTCACAATAAAATTCATCACCATAGCGTTTGTGAGTGAATTTTTTGGCAATTGCATCATAGGTTACAATGTTTCCATCAAATCCATAATCTGCACTAGCACCAGCTCCATCTTGTTCCTTACTGTAGATGGTTATCTTTGTAATGTCCTTAACATCACCATTTTCTTCCTCATTCCAAAGCATTCCGTCTTCATCAATTGTAAATGCCTGAAACTCACTTCCATTTTCGTCCGCAGCTTCTATCATCGAATAAAACATTTCTGTAATGCTTTAACGCTTTTTGCATCAATTAATTTTTTAAAATCAATTCTTGCTCCTATATAAACAAAATCACCTCTTTCTTCGCTCATACCAGTGCTATATGCACCCCAAGGACCAAATGTACTCCTAGTTCCATTTTTGAAATCAATATTCATTCCAAAAACGAGAAAACTCGAACTACTCGAATTCGTCACAAAATCCGTTCTTATCTTCATAAGACATTCCCTCCATAAAGTTGTTCTTTCTGTTCTCTTGTACACAATGCCACCTCAGGAATCAATGGACATCCACCCATGCAAAATTCACGGTCGGTACATTCCGGGCACGATTTTCTCATGCTATCACGAAACGCTTCAAACTGTGGACTTTTCCACACTTCTCGAATGGTCTTTCCTCTGAGCGATACGCCGTATTTCTTCACTCTGTCAAAACTACACGGACTCATTACCATTTCGCTTGAAATATAACAAGAATATCTTCCGCCCTCACATGTATCAAGGGTAATCTTTGCGAGATTCGGACAATAATTGACAATCATCGGAACGCTACACGAATCAAACCCAATCTTGTATGGAAATTGCTGTGCATTGATCAATCGGCAAAATTCTTTCAGCAGTGGATCGTCAAGAGAAATCATATTCTCACGCTCTCCCTGTCCCACAGGCTTATGCATTAGAAAAATTACCGCATTAATTCCATCGACAAAGCCTTTCCCGGAAAGTCTTTCGACTGCCTCTCCAATGCTGTTTTTGGACAGCACATAATGAATATTTGTCTTGCATCCGGATTCCACAAAACGCTCAATCGCCTGTACTGTGTACTCGCTTCTGTACCAACTTACTGCCACCGCACCACAGTATTTCTTCGTAAGCCTGACCTGCTCCTCCGTCATACCAAAGCCCGATGTTGTATAATTCGGTACTAAATCATTATTTCGGCAGATCTGTAAAATCTGCTCAAAATGCTCATGCTGATTTGGGTCACCACGTCCTCCAAGTGCAAGCTGGTTACTTTTGTGGCTGCATTCTTTTGCAATCGTTTCAAAGTCCTCAACGCTCATATCAGGCTTTTTAATATGATAACCGCTCTGATAACACTGAACGCCTGCTGCCCTGCAAAGACCACTTTCCCCATGAATACAATGACCCATGATCCCAACATCAATTAAATGTGGAAAGGAAGACATAAACGGATCAATTCCTGTATCCTTTCCGGTTTCATCCAGAACTCCTGTACGCATATAGAAACCCGTTTT
>CAYXKI010000140.1:0-4304 GCA_964465095.1 uncultured Ruminococcus sp. | reverse complement strand
TAGGATATTGCACCTGTCTTTTCGGCAAATTTTGCCGATTGCTGCGTTGAAAAAGTTCACCATACGACAGTATGCTTTCACTTTTTCGCCTTGCCCTCGTCAAAATTGTGCTCGAAAATCCATGCACAAATCCTATGAGAACTTGTTCTTACAAATTCCCGGTTCGGTGCATTACAATAGAGATTGCAGCCAACGGCGCAGTTTCACAGCGGAGAATCCGCTCACCCAACCACACAGAGGTTGCGCCGGCTTCTTCCAATGCCTTTGCCTCCTCCGGGTCAAATCCTCCCTCGCTGCCTACAATCAAAGCTACATCCTTTGCGGTTTCCAACTGCTTCATCTCCGAAAACCGCACGCCACCATTTTCATAAAGCAAAATTGCACATTCTGTCTTTGCAACTACATCGCAAAGATCAGAAAAAGAAATCATCGGGGCAACAGTCGGAATCACACCACGACCTGCCTGTTTTGCAGCAGATGCAGCAATTTTTTGCAACCGTTCTTGCTTTTTTGCAAACTCTGACGGCTTTGATCTTGAAATACAACGTCTTGTCAACACGGGAACAATTCTGGTTACCCCCAGTTCCACCGCTTTCTGAACAATTTGTTCCAGTTTATCGTTCTTTGGCAACGCCTGATACAACGTCAGAGAAATCCCCGGTTCTGCCGCACATAATGCAGAAGAGAGAATATCCAGATGTACTTCTTCCGGTGTGATGGAACGGATTTTACAATGATAATCCCGTCCATAAGCGCAGACGGTCAATTCCTCTCCCACACGCATCCGCAGAGAGAGACCGATATGTCTGGCATCCGGTCCGGTAATACATACATCCTGTTCGTCTAATTCTTCCAAAAAAAATCTTGGCATATAGCTATACTCCTTTATCGTAAACTTTGGGCGACACCTTGACATTTTCATAAAAATATGATACAGTATTAAAGGTAACACAAAGATGTCACCCAAGAAAGGAAGGTCCTTTATGACACAAAAAAATCGTATCTTTCGCCGTATTCTGGCAATTTCAATAACAGCCCTTCTCGGCTGTAGCTGCTATGGCTGCGGCAGTGACAATACAGCAGAAGAATCCACCACCTCCACCGGGCAAAATGTTGCCATGGAAGATCTAGACTATGGTTCTACCATGCGAGAGGATGACGACGTATACGCCGTACCGCTTTATTATGACAAACGCTATCTGGAGGAAGAGGAACTCACAGTTCTCGCAAATTACTTCCTTGCAATCCAGAATCAGGATGTCTCGCTTCTGGAGGAAGTAACCCTTGATTTCTACATGGAATCTCTCTATGAAAATGCTTATGGTGGACTGTTGGACGACAGTGCTTATGTTACCCAGCAGTATTCCAGATTTCAAGAACTGGTTGACACCGAAGAGGACATCCAGTTTTCCATGATCACCGTGGACAACGTGCTTTATCAAGAAGATGCCGGTTCAGAAATTGATTATGTTGTCGAGATGTTCAACGAACTCAACGACGACGACAGCTTCTGTGACACCCATATGCAAAGTTTCAAAACCTTGTCTGTTGTTCCCACCGTCACAGACGGCACAACTACAAGTGATGGCAGTGAGATGCCAATCTATATTATCAACTTAGACGGAACCTATTACGTTTGCGCTTAATCAGCATCTGAAGGCAACGCATTCTTCTTATTTTTTTCCGCAAGTTCTTTTTGCTTTTCCTCCAATTTCCGCACCGCAACACGATAACGCCAAAAAAGTAATACCATCACCAACACATAAACAATTGTAAGAAGAATCAATGCGGTTTTCAACATTCTGTTTCACTTCCTTTGGAGTAAGAACTTGTTCTCATAGGATATGTGAAGAACTTGTTCTAAATTCAGACAATCAAAATTGCCCAATTACTCTTTTATTATAGTACGAGAAGGGAAATTTGTCAAGACAGAGCAGAACATACTACTCACCGCCGATACTACTTACATTCCCAAAAAGAATTTCCAGAATTCTCGCATTTTTCAAAAAAAGACTTGTATTTTTTTTGAAAATATGGTATACTATGAGTGCAAAAACTTGCAAAAAAACCGTTTGGCAAAAACTTATTGCCAAAATTTCGGAGAAAGAGGTATTTTCATGAAAAGTAGTACAATCGCTGCAATGGCTCTGGCTGCAATCGCTGCTTCCGGTGCGACAATTCTTGCACTGAAAAAAGTGCATGACAAGAAACTGGAAAAAGCTTGTGACCTTGATGATTTGCCGGAAGGCGGCTGCGCTGACACAGATGCAGATGACGATGAGGTTATTTTCACAGACGTTACAGAAACAGATGATGATAATGAAACAGCGGAAGAAAATACCGCTGCGGATGAACCTGTTTGCTGTGCTACGGATGGCTGTGCAGTAGAGGATGAAGATGAGGATGACACCACAGACAAGCCGGCACAGATTCATGTAACAGAAGAAGATGAAGAAGAAGCCCCATCAGACGACGCTTCTGACGACGAAAACGAGTAAAATTTCAGGCGACACCGCACAAAAAGAGGGACATTGTTGGAATTCACACAACAATGTCCCTTTTCTTAATGTAAAAGCACCTGCTTGCGAATCAGAGTTCACAAACAGATGCTTATCAATAGATGTTGTCCATATACAGGCAACACGCTATATTTTACTGTGGGAAAATAACTTTACGATAGGTATCAAACCGAACCCATTTTGCAAAGAATTCCTTCTGATCTGCCTCGCTTACAGCATCATATTCCTGCAAGAATGCCTGAATTTCTGCTTCATTCTTTGCCAGAACTTCAAAGCCTCTACCATTTACAACCGGAACGTTGTCATAGGTATATGCCTTTGTGGGCAGAATTTCTGTGATTTTCTTATTCCGTACACGAATTGCAATGCTATCACGAAGTACGATAATATCAAAACTCTCCGGATAATGATAGCTCTCTCCAACCACAGGAATCTCATCCCCGATGGTATAAGTGCTTTTCGCCGGCTGATATTTCAATACATTCAGACTTGCGGTATCATAATAGAATTCCTCAAAAATATCGCCTCTGGCTTCCAGATCATCTTTTCGGAACGATGCCTTATCTGCAACATTGACCTTTTCCTGTACTTCCTCTACAACACCACAAGCAGATGTCATATTGGTAACACGATCAATCAAAATCAACTCGCCCAATGTCTTATGATTTGAGAACAAATCAACCACAATGCCCTCTGTCAAAAGAATTTCACAGACAGCAATTCCATTCTTAGAAAGGGTATCTGTTGTAAGATGTTCTCCGGTATTGACATCAACTGCATAATGAATCTTTGTCAAAATGCCGGGAATGGTCTTTGTGCCAAGCTTTACAAGATAATCTTTCCCGATAACAAGTGGCTCGTCGTCCATCCACAAAAGAGAAACTGTCAGCTTCTTATATACGTCCAGTTCTGCTTGCTTTGCCAAGACACAGCCACGAGAAACGTCCACTTCCCGATCCAGAGAAATGGTAACCGGCTGACCGGTTACGGCTGTTTCTACAGACTGATCCGTCATAAGAATGCCCTTTACCGTTGCCTTTTCATTGCTGGGCAGCGTGACAATTTCATCACCCACAGAAACACTGCCGGCTTCGATCTGTCCCTGGAATCCACGGAAAGTATGATCCGGACGGCAAACACGCTGTACCGGCATATAAAAGCCTTTCTCGTCCACGGTTTCCTGAATATCCACTTTTTCCAGATATTCCAACAGAGGCTCTCCGGTATACCAAGCGATCTTTTCTGACTTTACTGTAACATTATCCCCTTCTGTTGCAGAAAGCGGAATAATCTTTACATTTTCCAGTGCCAGTTCTTCCCGAAGCTTTGCAATTTCTGCTTCAATCTCACGGAATCTTGACTCGCTATATTCCACAAGATCCATCTTGTTTACCGCAAAAACAAAGTAACGGATTCCCATCAGCTTACAGATTCTGGCATGCCGTCTTGTCTGTACCAAAACGCCCTGTGAAGCATCTACCAAAATTACCGCAAGGTCTGCAAAGGATGCACCAACTGCCATATTACGGGTATATTCTTCATGACCCGGTGTATCTGCAACGATAAAGCTGCGATTGTCTGTAGTAAAATAACGATAAGCAACGTCAATTGTAATTCCCTGTTCTCTCTCTGCCATCAAGCCATCCAGAAGCAAAGAATAGTCAATTGCACCGCTACGACTGCCGACCTTACTGTCCAATTCCAGTGCCTTTTCCTGATCGGCGTACAAAAGCTTTGCATCATAGAGAATATGTCCGATCAGCGTTGATTTTCCATCATCCACAC
>CAYXKI010000139.1:0-4321 GCA_964465095.1 uncultured Ruminococcus sp. | reverse complement strand
CTTTAGTATACAAGTTTTTTAAGGAATTGTCAAGTAGAATGACAGGAATTTCCTGTATATGTTCTAGACAAGTTTACCCAAGGCATAAGATTTTTTGGTGCAGCAATTTTATAAAAAATGCTGCCGGGGTCAAGGGGCGAGTAGCCCCTTGTCGCTGTCCGCAGACAGCGAAACACTCTGCGCCATGCCATAAGGCGCGCGGCGAAGAGGGTGAGAAAAGCGAAAGCTTTTCGAGGGAGAGCGAACAAGACCGCTCTCCCTTTCTAGATGTCAAAGAACGCCATAGCCCCAAAATGTTCCGGTGGAACATTTTGGGCGAGATACTATGCATCAAAAAATCTTCTGTCTGGGTGAACTTGTCTAAAACATATACAGAGCGGTCACTTCATTTTTTCCTTATTTTTTCTAAAAATACTTGCAAGAATCCTAAAAATATAGTATAATGAAATATAACCCTACCCAAAGGCAACACCGCCGGGTTCTGTGCGGTGTCGCTGAAACCGTCTTTTGACAGGAAAGGAGCCAAGTATGGCATCATCATTCATTGATAAAATCGGGAAAACCATTTCCAATACCGCCAACACTGTGGTGGAGAAAACAAAGTCCTCTACTGATGTGATTCGTTATAACGGATTGATTAATAACGAGGAAAAGACCATCGAAGAGATGTATCGGAACATCGGAAAGAAGTATGCCCAGTTGCACGCTGCTGATGCAGAGCCGGAATATGAGGAATTTTTCCAGAAAATCACCGAGTCCCAGAGACGCATTGCAGAGTATCGGGAGCAGATCCGCAAGAGCAAACATCTCTTGATTTGCCAGAGTTGCGGTACGGAAATTCCGGAAACTGTGCTTTTCTGTACCAAATGCGGCGCAGAAAACCCCGTAGGACAACAGCTTGCAGCAGATGCTGCCGCAAGAGAGGCAGAGGAAAAAGCAAGACAGGCAGCCCAGGCGGCGGCTACCGCACAGGCAACCCAGAATGCCCAATCAGTGGCACGTTGTAGCAAGTGCGGCAAAGTTAAAGAACCTGGCGCAAAGTTCTGTACCGGTTGCGGTACGCCCTTTGAACCCACTGTAACAAATACGCCTACAGAGGAAACCGTGGTAGAAACCACCGCAACGCCGGTTACTCCGGAAGCCCCTGCCACCCCGGCAGAGCCGATTGTACCGGAAACCCCTGTCGCACCGGCAGAGCCTGTTTCCCCGGAAGTACCGGAAACCCCGGAAACTCCTGTAGAAACACAGGAGGACACCGTGGAAAGTGCTCCTACAGAAGCACCAAAGGAAGAAACACCGGAAACAGTATGCTGTCCTGCTTGTCACGCAACTGTTCCGGCGAATAAGTTCTGTACCCATTGCGGTGCAGCACTGACGGAAGAATAACTTGGAGGAAAGAAAAATGAAGTGTATTAATTGTGGAGAAGAAATTGAAGAGGGCGTAACCACTTGCCCTTCTTGTGGAAAGGCTGTCAGTGAAACCGCAGCCCCGACAGAGCCGGAAACTGTCGCACCGGAAACCTCGGAAGAGCCCACCGGTTCTCCGATTCTGGACGGTACGCCTACGCCGGAAGTACCCCCTGTAGAACCGGCGAAAAAGCCCAAAAAGGAAAAAGATCCGGCAAAGTCCAAAAAGACCCGGAAAATCATCCTGATTTGCTGCATTCCCGTGGCAATTATCGTGATTCTGGTGATTGTGCTGTTCTGCATTGGCATTGGCATCGGGAAAACTGCCGTTGCAAAGCTTGGAGTATATTATTCCGCAACAGACAGCGCAGCTTATGATGAAATCGTTCCGGACAGCTATTGGACATATATTTCCGACACCTATGACCTGTCCAAGGACGAGGCACTGGCTTGTGTAGACACTTATTTGCAGGAAAAGACCACAGCGTCTTCCTGGAACATGACCGAAAGCAACTTTGGCTTTGGCAGCACCGGAACAGAAGATGCAAAAGCCATTACTGATGCCTATAACGTTTCCATTTCTTCTTGCGTTGGTGGTGCGGTAGAAGTACAGACCACAACAGACGATGGAGATACCACAGAAACTCAGGAAGTCTGGGTTGTTAAGGCAGATGGCAAGTGGTGCGTAACTGCTGCAATGGAGGACATTGACGAAGCGTGCAGCGAATATGCTCTGACTGCAAAGTATATGCTGGAATATGGAGACATGGTGGACACTTATTGGAATTCCATTGTTGGGATAGACGCAGAAGCTATGGCAACTCTCGTTCCGGATGGACTGTGGACACTGCTGAACGAACAGTATGGGGTGACTCAGGCAGAGGCAGAGGAACTGCTGAACGAGTATCTCACAGAGATTCTGGAAGCAAACTATGAGGACATCACAACCATGTCTGTTTCCTCCTCCATTACCGGGGCAGAGGCATATGAGGACGAAGACCTGGAGAACATCAATTCCGGTCTGGACACCTATGGTCTGGCTGGAGAGGAAGCCGTAGACGTAGAGATGGATCTGCAAATCACCGCAGACGGAGAAACCGCAGAGGATTCCACTTATGTAACAGTAACTGTTATCGACGGACAGTCTTATGTCTATGATGCAATGTACTATTTTGCACAGGCTTGCTATGTCAATGCAACTGCAACCACAACAGACACCGATACAACAGATACAGACACAGCTACTGACACAGCAGAATAAGGCGAATTGGGGAGCAAAGGCAACAAACCGGGGAAGAAATCCATAGAAAAAGGACGAAAAAATATGAAATGTGAACACTGCGGATATGAAGCACCGGAGCGTGCCGTAATCTGTCCGGAATGCGGTGAGATTTTACCGAAGCCGGAAAAGCAAGAGGAAACTGCCACAAAGGCAGCAACTGTACCGGATACTTTTGCAACGCCTTTTCTGGCAGCCCCTGGTGGGGGAAAAACGGACGGAATCGCCACGGAAGACCCTACCTTGCAGGAAATTGCCGCAAAAGAGAAGAAACACACCCGAAATCGGCGGATTGTTGCAATTTGCGTTGCGGTGGTTCTGATTCTGGGAATTGTGCTCTATCAGTTGTTTCTGGGGGGCTATAAGAAAGCGGTCTTTTGCTATGTCAAGGGTGTGGATTATTCCAACGGCAGCATGTATGTTTCTTTAGTTCCCGATGCGTTTATGGATTATCTGGAGACAACCTATGAAACCACCCGGCGAGAGGTCAAGACCAATCTGGGCAATTACTTTGTTTCCTGGAATGAAAACTATGGCACAGAGGGCAGAATGTCCTATGAAATCCGTTCTACCGACAAGGTAACAGACGAGTCGGAACTTGCTGAGTTAGAGGACGAGTTAAACACGGATTATGGGATTGTTGTCACCATCAAGAAAGCGGTTAACGTAAAAATTACCATTGATGATGGCGGTACCAAAGCCACAGAGGTAGCAACCTTTGTAAAAATCGGCACGCAGTGGTGCTGTATGGAAGCCATGGAAGATATTGACTATGTCTGCGAGTACAGCGGATATGGTGCATGGTAAGGGAAAAGGGTAGAAACAATGGCAAATGCGAAGAAAGAAAAAGAAAATTCGCCGAAGAAGCTTCGGCTTCTCCTTGGCGTGGTGCTGATTCTGGCAGCAGTCGGATTAGTGGTTGCCGGTGTCTTTTTGTATCGGGACTCTCTTGCAGAAAACGAGGCTGCCCCGGACACAGACGATTATGCCTCGGTAATCGGAAAATACTATGCAGCGGTCTTTGACAAAGACGGCAAAACCCTTGCCACCCTGACCGCCCCACCGGACTATTGGACGTATTATTATGAAACCTATGACAAGACGGAACAGGATGTGATTGACAGCTTTGAAGAGGGCTGTGAGAACACGCTGGCGGATTGGAAAGAGACCTATGGAGATGACGTAGAGGTTTCCTACCGGATTTCCGGAATGTCGCAGCAGGGACAGGACGGCATTGACGAGTGGAATGAGAACATGGAAGAACTTCTCGGAAATGACGGCGCAGATATGACAGAGTCTGTTACATTGCAAGTGGAACTTACCTTTACCGGAAGTGTAAAAACCGGTACAGAGGATATTTCCCCGGTGCTTGGGAAAATTGACGGAACGTGGTATCTTGTCTCTGAGGGAAGCGCAGATAGCACAGAAAGCGAATAAATAAGCGTAAAAGCAAATATAATGCAAAAGACCTTTCCATTTTCGGAGAGGTCTTTTCTCTTTGGGCGAGAATTTTTCTAAAGGTGTATTATTTCGTTGAAAATGTTCCACCGGAACATTTTCAAGGGTTTTCCGTTCTTTGACACCTAGAAAGGGAGAGCGGTCTTGTTCGCTCTCCCTCGAAAAGCTGTCGCTTTT
>CAYXKI010000138.1:2437-4324 GCA_964465095.1 uncultured Ruminococcus sp. | reverse complement strand
GAAGCAGAAGAAAGCGGCTATATTGATGCCGATGAAATTGACTGGACAAATCTGGACAAGTACGAATAATATATAATATAATATATTATAAATGTACAATCCCATACGATTCCAATCCATAGGAGGATATAACATATGACATACAAAGAATCATTTTTGCGGTTTATGGTAGACTGTGGCGTGTTGACCTTTGGCAGCTTTACCCTGAAAAGCGGCAGACAAGCCCCTTATTTTATCAACGCAGGAAATTATCACAATGGTGCACAGTTGTTACAACTGGGACGGTATTATGCCGCTTGCATGGAGGAACATAACATTCCGGTGGAAACTCTCTTCGGACCGGCATACAAGGGGATTCCTCTGGCGGCTGCTGCGGCTGTGGCAATGGCAGATCAGTATCAGAAGACCGTGAATTTCTGTTTTGACCGGAAAGAAGTCAAGGATCATGGCGAGGGCGGTATGTTCGTAGGCAAGCAGCTTTCTGATGGGGAAAAGGTTGTCATTATTGAGGATGTTATGACTTCCGGCAAGGCAATGGCTGAGGTTTATCCCAAATTAAAGGGTGCAGCAGATGTGGATATCACCGGAATGGTGATTACGGTTGACCGCATGGAACGTGCACTGGAGGGCAATCAGTCTGCGGTACAGTCCGTCTATGAAAAGTATGGCGTGCCGGTTTATGCGATTGTTACCATGGAGGATATTATTCAGGCAATCCGGGATGGTATTATTCCGGGTCAGGAACATCTGGATGCAATGCTGGCATATCGGAAAGAATATGGGGTACAGTAAAGAAGTATCTCTTCGGTAACACTGTGCGGTGTTGCCTAAAGAAATATCTCTTCGGCAGCACTAAACAGGCTCAGAGTCTGCGCAGTGTCGCCCTTTGTGTTTCTGTAGCTCAGATGGATAGAGCGACCGCCTCCTAAGCGGTAGGTCGGGTGTTCGAATCACCTCAGGAACGCCAATTGTTTTGCAATGTTGCAAAAAAGAAATAAGAACAAGTTCTAAAGGAGTTTAGAAAAATGGTAGTTATTGAAATGGAAAACGGCAAGAAGATTGAAATCGAGTTGTATCCGGAGATCGCTCCGATTTCCTGTGCAAATTTTGAAAAGCTGGTAAAACAGGGCTTTTATGACGGTCTGACCTTTCACCGGGTAATTCCCGGCTTTATGATTCAGGGCGGTTGCCCCAAGGGCAATGGCACCGGTGGTCCCGGTTGGCACATTAAGGGCGAATTTGCAGCCAATGGGGTAGAAAATCCCCTGAAGCACACAAGAGGTGTCCTCTCTATGGCAAGAGCAATGGATCCGGATTCTGCCGGTTCTCAGTTCTTCCTGATGCACGAAGATGCACCCCATCTGGATGGACAGTATGCTGCTTTCGGTAAGGTGGTTTCCGGCATGGAAGTGGTAGATGAAATTGCAGAAGTTGCAACGGATTACAGCGACAAGCCCACGGTACCCCAGGTAATGAAAAAGGTAACGATTGTCTGAGATCGTTCCGGGAGGAGATACACATGGCGTATAAGACAAAACAGCGAGAATATATTCTGGAGTTTTTGCATGGCGTTGGAAGCGCACACGTTACTGTGGCAGAAATTGTGTATCATCTTCAAGCCTCCGGGAAAACCGTGGGGACGGCAACTGTATACCGGAATATGGAACAGCTTGTGGAAGAGGGCATGGTACGCAAATATGTGCTGGACGAGAAAAACGGCGCTTGCTATCAATTCCTCGGCAATCTGCAAGAGGCGTGTCAGGAACACTTTCACTTAAAGTGTATCCGCTGTGGACAGTTGTACCATGTGAATTGCGAGCACTTAAGCGAACTTGGCAGCCATCTTCTGGAACATCACGGCTTTCAGATTGACCACACCAAAACTGT
>CAYXKI010000138.1:0-2337 GCA_964465095.1 uncultured Ruminococcus sp. | reverse complement strand
AAAAAGACACCGTACAAGGATATCTTATCTCTTGCACGGTGTTGGCTTATCCAAGGGGCGCATGGGGTTGGTTTGGCTTTGTGGGCTTTTCATAAATCCGCACCGGTGCGTGTTCCAGCACAGCGCTTTCCTGGGTTTTCTGAATGACGTGCCTTGGGGTATAGATTTTCATCTCTGCCTCTTTGACCTGTTTTGCACGGGATTCTTCTTGATTCATGGGACAATTCCTCCTATAGATAGGCTTTCAGTCGGTTGAGATAGGCTTCTTCGTGGTGGAGTATTTCTTTTCCCTGCCGTTTCAATTGGTCTGGGATTTCCGTGTTTCTGTGGAACACTTCCGTTAGTTGTAGAATGCCCTCGTTTGTGCCCTTGATCATCAGCTTGGCAATTTCGCTGTTCCCGGCATTGGGGAAACAGTGCATCTGGATGCTCATGTTGGTACAGAATTTCGCAAGTTCCCCTTGTTCTTCCGGGACACACCCAAGGCTGCAAAGCGCCTTTTTTACCTGGCATTTCTGTGCCTTGTAGTAGTGAAGTTGCTTGGAAAGTTCCTCTTGTAAGTTTGGGTGGGTTGTCTTGGGGAGAATATGGGTAATGGCATCTACCCCCACCGCAGCGTTTTTATAACAGGCGTTTAAAACCCGTACTTGTTGATTCATCGTTTCTCTGCCCTCCTTTTCCTGTCACTATTGTATCCCAAAGGAGCGTAGATATACCTCATAGAAAGAAGAGCACATATATGGACGGAAAAACATTTGCAAAAGCCATTGGCAATTATTTTTTTACGGAGGTTCTCTGCTTGTTTCTGGCACTGACCTTGTCGGCAATCGGGGGAACGCTTCTGCGGATCATCAGCATGATCTGCACCCTTGGGATTCTACTTTGTATCTATATCAATTTTGCGGTGAACGCTGCCAATCGGGATCGGCTCCAAAAACGGGAAGCCGGACTTTTCAGACGGATTTTTTTGAGCACAAGCGTGTCTTTGCCCTATGTTCTCTTCGGGATCTGTCTGATTCTTGCAAAGCTTTCGGTATTGCCGGCGACTTTTTATCGTTGGTATAAACTTCTGGATGCGCCTTTTTTGCAACTGTGCAACCTTTTCTGTGCAGATATCACCATAGAGGCAGTGTCTTGGGGAAAAGTGATCGTGCTGGCTGTTTTGAATTTGTTGCCTTTTCTCACGGTGTGGGTTACTTATACCTTGACCAGAATGGGCGTGACACTGGAAACGTTACAGTATAAGAAAAAGTAAAGCATTTAAAATGTATAAGACCAGAGAGGAGGACGAGAACGTGTCGAAAGAAAAAGATACATCCGTCATTATTGCCTGCGCCGGAAATGCAACCAGAATGCAGGGGGAGAATAAGATCTTGTTGCCATTGGGAGATACCGCCGTGATCGGACAGACTATGCGTGCTTTTGAAGCAAGTGCACGCGTTCTGGAGATTATCCTTGTGGCACGTCCGGCAGATCACGAGGCGATCCGTGCCGTGGCACAGCGGTGCAATATTACCAAGCTGACACATATTGTAGAGGGTGGAAGCACCCGACAGGAAAGCGTCCTTTCCGGACTTCGTGTCCTGTCCAAAGAGACCACCATGCTTGCAATCCACGATGGGGCAAGACCACTGGTACAGACAAAATATATTGATAAAACCATTCAGGATGCAAGCGTTTTCGGAGGGGCAACCCTTGGTGCACCGGTGAAAGATACCATAAAAGTGGTCAACGATAATCTGATTGTCGATACCCCGTATCGTCCCCATTTGTATCTTACCCAGACCCCACAGGTATTCCGCCGTGCCCTCTATTTTGAGGCAGTGACCTTTGCAAGAGAACACAATCTGGATTTTACCGATGATTGTCAGTTGGTGGAAGCCTTGGGCAGTAAGGTATATATGACAGAAGGGGAGTATACCAACATCAAAATCACCACCCCGGAGGATATTGCCATTGCACAGCTCCTTCTTCGGCGGAGAGAGGAGGAGGCACAATGAGTACGTTACCATTTCGGATCGGACATGGATATGATGTCCATCGCCTTGTGGAGGGGAGAAAGCTGATTCTGGGTGGGGTCGAGATCCCCTATGAAAAGGGCTTGCTGGGACATTCTGACGCAGACGTTTTGCTTCATGCAATTGCAGATGCACTTCTTGGGGCTTTGGCGCTTGGAGATATCGGAAAGCACTTCCCGGATACAGATCCTGCCTATGCCGGGGCAGATAGCTTAAAGCTTCTGGCACACGTTGTGGCACTGGTGGAGGAAAATGGCTATACTGTGGGGAATCTGGACGCAACGATTTTGTGTCAGAAACCCAAACTTGCCCCTTATCT
>CAYXKI010000137.1:0-4334 GCA_964465095.1 uncultured Ruminococcus sp. | reverse complement strand
TTTTTCTGAAAATTTCATTGGGGAGCAAGGGGGTTTTTGGCGTTTTGACGAAAAAGAGAAAAACCCTACTTCACCTCCACCAAGTTCTTCCCCAATTCCCTCTTCCCCAAAAACTCCCGTATCTCCCGTTGCGCCTGCCTTACTTCCTCGTGAAACTCTTCTGCGGAAACACGGAGGGCACCGTTGCCCAGAATAATCACCTGTTCCATGCCATCGGAGGTGGCGACACGGACTTTGTGTTCCCGGCAAAGCTGATGGGTGGTCTTTTCGATATAGCTGTCTGCGGTCTCGGACTCTTGGGTGTATACCACCGTGATGTTGCAAAACTGCTCCACTTCCCGGTGCTGTCCCTTGACTTTATACGCATCAAACACCAAGATCAACTTGCACTGCCGATAGCCACAATAGTTACATAAAATATGCATGAGTTCCGCTCTGGCTGCATCCAGACTTTCCCCTGCGATTTTTTTCAGTTCCTCCCACGCAAAAATAATATTGTACCCGTCTACCAGCAAGTACTCCTCCCCCTGATACCCGGAGGGAGTCGCCGGGTTCGGGGCTTCCTGGACTTCTTTTGGGGTCTCAAAGGCATATCTGGAGTCCCGGTCGATTTTCCCATAGGTTCGCTCAAAAATCGCCAGGAGTTCCTTGTCCTCCGCAAGGCTTCCCAGATATCTCGCTGCACGACTGCCCCCGGTGGAAATAGGTTCATCCGCTTTCTTTTCCGGGAGACAACTTGGCAAGTGCATTTTCTCCTGCACCTGATCCCACTTCACCACATAGCCTGCCCCATGGCTGCAAAAGACCGAATCTGCGGTGTTTTCCACGTCTCCATCGCAATCATACCCTATGGCAGCAATCACCGTCTCCGGGTGCTTACAGGGGGCATAGCCCTTTTGGGTACATACCAACCGCCCCAAGCCGTGGGTATAGCCGGTTACCGTCTGCTGATACCCCTGAATCGCCACAACGGGCACACTGCCGGTAATGATCCCACGCTCTCCCACAGTCTCCGGGGGCTGAAAGTCTGCCTCCATCTGCCCCAGATCTGTCATGGCTCTTCCCACAGCTTCCAGGGGCAACTCCAACACAAAATCATACCAGGGCTCAAGCAAGACGCTCTCCCCACGACGCAAACCGTTTCGCACCGCACGATAAGTCGCCTGTCGGAAATCGCCCCCCTCGGTGTGCTTGAGATGTGCCTTTCCGGCACAAAGGGTGATCTTCAGATCCGTAATGGGCGAACCAGTCAGCACTCCTATCTGTTGCTTCTCTGCCAGATGGGTCAGAATCAGCCGTTGCCAGTTCTTGTCCAGGTCGTCCTCCCGACAATTGGTGGCAAATTGCAAGCCACTGCCGGCAGGGAGCGGCTCTAACAGCAAGTGCACCTCGGCATAGTGACACAAAGGCTCGTAATGCCCCACGCCCTCTACAGGACAAGCCAGCGTCTCTTTATAGGTAATCTGCCCCTCATCAAAAGTCACGTCCCACTGAAAGCGATCCGCTATCAGCTTCTGCAAAATCTCAAGCTGTACCTCCCCCATAAGTTGTACCTGAATCTGTTTTGTCCGCTGATCCCAATCTAGCTGCAACGCCGGGTCTTCCTCCTCCAATTGAGAGAGTTTTTGCAAGGCATCGCTTGGATGTACCCCCTCCGGGAGATGGAGGGTATACCGCATGACAGGCTCTAGTACCGGCACTGCCCCATCGGATTTCTCCCCAAGTCCTTGTCCGGCATAAGTTCTGGACAGCCCGGTTACGGCACAAAGCTGTCCGGCTTCCACACGCTCTACCGGCTGATATTTTGCCCCGGCATACAGGCGGATCTGGCTGACTTTTTCCGTCACCGATTCTCCCTCCTGGGTCTCATAGGGCACACTGTCCCGTACCTGTAACGCCCCACCGGTTACTTTGAGAAACGTCTGCCGGATGTTCTTTTCGTCTGTGGCAATTTTGTACACCTGTGCGCCAAAAGTGTCGGGATAGGTCTTTTCCACCGTAAAGCGACAAAGCCCCTCCAAGAGGGCATCCACCCCCTGATTTTTCAAGGCAGAGCCAAAATAACAGGGGACAAGGGTTCCCTGTAGAATCCCCTGTGCAAGGTGTTCTGTTGCAATTGCCCCGGTCTCTAAGAATTCCTCCATCCAGTGCTCTTCATAGAGGGCAAGGGACTCGTAAAAGCGTTCCGTGTCCGGCTCGGAGAAATCCGCACAACCTGCCCCAAGTCGCCCTTGCAACTGGGCAAGAATCGCCCCCTTGTCTGCCCCGGGGAGATCCATTTTATTGACAAAGAGAAACGTAGGCACCCCATAGCGTCTCAGCAGTTTCCAAAGGGTTTCCGTGTGGCTTTGCACCCCATCTGTGCCACTGATCACCAGAATGGCATAGTCCAGCACTTGCATGGTGCGTTCTGTTTCCGTGGAAAAGTCCACATGCCCCGGGGTATCCAGCAGAGTAAACTCTGCCCCGCCTGTCTGAAAGGATGCCTGATGTGCAAAAATGGTGATCCCCCGTTCCCGTTCCATGGGGTGGTTGTCCAGAAACGCCGTCTGATGATCCACCCGCCCAAGGGTGCGGATCTTCCCCGTGGAATAAAGCAACGCCTCCGCCAAAGTGGTCTTCCCCGAATCCACATGGGCAGTGATGCCTAAAATGAACCGCTTCATGTTGGTTTCCCTCCGTTTTGTGATGTGGTTGGTGTTGGTGTTTTTATTATAGCATAGATTTGGGGGGGAGTGCAAGGTGGGGTATGAAACAATTTTACACGCAACAAAAAAACACAGCCCCCCTTAAAGGAACTGTGTCTGTGAGAATATTCTGTTGAGAAGTTACGCAGGGGCGTTGATTTCGGCTGCGAGTTCTTGTACATCTTCGAGGGCAAGCCCGCAAATTCTGGCAATTTCCTCATGAGGAACAATATTTGCTTTTATAAGTTCAATCGCAACCTTAATGGACTTTATTACTTCGCCTTCATTCTTAGCTTCGTCCTTTATCTCATCAATCGCTCTACACATTTGGCTCACTTCCTCCAAAGTCACGCAGGGGCGTTAATTTCCGCAGCGAGTTCTTGTACCTCTTCGAGGGTAAGCCTAGAAACTTTGGCAATTTTCTCAAAAGAATCTTCACCCATTTCAATGAGTGTAATTGCTGTCTGAATCGAACCTATTTTTACGCCTTCATTCTTAGCTTCGTCCTTTATCTCATCAATCGCTCTACACATTTGGCTCACTCCTTCCGGTGTCTCTTTGAAATATCGTGTTTTGTCCGCAAATTGCTTGATGTACATGTCGCTGGCGTTTGTACAGCGAAAATCATGCACAAGCTTCGCAAGGTCTGATGTGTCCTCGGCGTTATCGTATGCGCCGTTGACGAAAATAATATGCGCGCCGTCGCCCAATGGCGTGCCTGTTTCAGTATCCGTCCAGGCGAAATTATAGATCGGCTTGCCCTCCCCACGGACATCGTTTTCCGTGATAAAAATCACGTAGGTGATGGGCAATTCCGTGAATTCCTCTTTCGCCTTGAGAAACTCCACGTCGATGGCACTGGAATGGTATCTCGCCCTCTGAGGCGCAGCACCACGATCAGATCGCTGAATCTCGATGTCAAACTTCCGCCCCTTGCTGTCCGTGCCAAATACGTCCAGGCAAATCGAACGAGAACCAAGCAATCGTTTCAGGTCATACTGTGTTTCCTGTGAGATCAGTTCCAGATCCTCGATGCCTGTAATGATTCTCAGCACGGTTTGTGCCAAGGGCAAGTCGTTCCGGAACAATTCACGCATGAAATCGTCGTCAATGGGGCGATAATTCGCAATGGTGCGCAGGCTTTGCTCGTGCCATTGCTCCGGGGTTTTGATTTTTATGTGCAATGGGAACACCTACTTTCAGTGGGCGTTTTCGCTCTTTTGTTTTATTATACCACATTGTGGGGGGAAATGCAATAGGATTTTTTGGAATTTGTGAGGGGGGGGAGACTCCCCAAGCCCCCCCGTGAAATACTTTTCCACCCAATTCTCAAAAAATTCATTGACAAAGAGGACAAAATCGCATATAATAAAATAGATATGCGAAAAACTTGAAACAGTGAGAGTAACCGTGGGATAAAGGCAACACCGTACAAAATCGCCAGATGTTCTTTGTGTGGTGTCGCCTGAAGTCCGTACAGAGAACACCGGGTTGGTGGAACGGTGTGGGACACCATGGCGAAGTGCAACTGTTTGTGCCGGTGGGCACAGGTTGACAGGGGGAACAGGCAAAGCCGTCAGATGGTCGTTGCCTAGAACTTGTTCTCATAGGATTTGTGCATGGATTTTCGAGCATAATTTTGATGAG
>CAYXKI010000136.1:0-4335 GCA_964465095.1 uncultured Ruminococcus sp. | reverse complement strand
TATGTGGGGCAGATGACGTGCAAAATCGTCAGATGTTCTTTGTGCGGTGTTGCCTTGAATAAAAAAAAGAGAGCCGACCAAGAAAAGCCGCCTCTCCTCCTCATATGCTGCTTATTCAGCGTCTTCCAGCTTCAGAACAGCAACACCTTTGTAAAATCCGCAGGTCTTGCAAACCTTGTGCGGAGCCTTGAATGCGCCACAGTTATCACACACACTCATTGCAGGTGTATCCAGCTTCCAAACAGCAGAACGTCTCTTGTTCCGTCTTGCCTTGGAGACTTTATTCTTTGGTACAGCCATGTTTTGGCACCTCCTTTTATTAGCGACAGTCGCAGGTGCGCTCGTTTAAGTCACACCCACAAATATGACACAGACCCTTACAATCCTCCCGACAGAGTTGTTTCGTCGGAAGCATCAGCAACAAATCTGAGATTGCTGTCTCATTCATATCCAAGTCGTCGTGTTGCGTCACCAGATATGTGTCGTAAATATCGCCCTCACTTTGCAGTGACGGTACAACCGTGTGAGAAAAGTCGTACGTATAATCACGTTCCAATGCTTTCAGGCAACGGTCACAGACCACATGGAGTTTGCAAGAAACCGTATATTTCAGCGTCACAATGCCGGAACGATTGGAAAGTTCCCCTTTTACCGCAACAGGTGCAGCAAAAGTATATCCACGGACATCGGACAGTTCCTCCGGTGCAATGGTATACTCCACCGGGAGGTGCATTCCCTCTATTTGAAAAAGTTCACGCAACTGTAAAATCATACCTGTTTCCTTTCACGCATCACATCATTCATTATAACAAATTACAGACCAGCTTGTCAAGCCTTTTTTGAAAATTTCAAAAAGTATTCCTCGTGAGGAAAATTTCTCTTAGTCTGCAAACTTTGTTACAGAAGCCGGCAGCTCAGAAACATCCGCAGAAACAGTAAAGGTAACAGAAGCGTCCTCCCCGGTCAGCTTGTCCAGCTTTTCCAGCATTCTGCCAAATGCCTCAAAATCAGCACCGGCAATCTTCAGGATTCCATCTACATAGATTTCCTTGATGTCATAGTTTCCAGCCAGCATTCCGGCAACAAAGCCATAGAATGCATCAAAGCTGTCAATTGCAAACTGCTCTGCATCACACCATCTTACCTTATAGCTGATGGAACGGCGCAGTGCCTCACCTTTTTCGATGCAAACCAGACAACCATTGGTGTCCTTTACTGCTGCATTGATTCTGTCAATGATAATCTTTGTCTTGCCGCTGCCCTTTTTTCCAGTAATCAGTTGAATCATGATATTACTCCTTTCGCACCGTATCCGGCGCATCAATTCTATCCACAGCCCACTCTAAAAGAGAAAAAGCTGTCATTCACAAAAATGATCAGTAAATTGCCTTAGTCTGCAAGCTGTGCTTCCAGTGCAGCCTTCTGATCTTCATATCCAGGCTTGCCAAGCAGTGCAAACATATTCTTCTTATAGCTTTCAACGCCCGGCTGATTGAAGGGATTCACACCCAGCAGATACCCGGAAATTGCACAAGCCTTTTCGAAGAAATAGATGAGATAGCCAAGGCTCTTCTCAGAAACATCTTCCACTTCCAGAATCATGTTCGGAACGCCACCATCGGTGTGTGCAAGCACAACGCCCTCCAGTGCCTTGCGGTTTACCACAGACATGTTCTGACCGGTCAGGAAGTTCAGACCATCCAGATTTTCTGCATCCGGTTCCAGATAAAAATCCTGCTTCGGCTTCTTGATGTCTACCACTGTCTCAAAGAGAATCCGGCTGCCCTCCTGGATGTACTGACCCATAGAGTGGAGGTCGGTAGAGAATACACCGGCAGAGGGGAGGATGCCCTTGTTGTCCTTGCCCTCGCTCTCGCCGAACAGTTGCTTGTACCATTCAGACATCATTACGAAACTCGGCTCATAGGAAACCAGCATCTCCACGTTCTTGCCCTTGCGATACAAAATGTTCCGTAGTGCAGCGTACTTGTAGCAATCGTTGTTGTCGAAATCTGCGGTGAAATCTTTCTGTGCCTGTGCAGCGCCAGCCATCAGTGCCTCAATGTCACAACCAGCCACAGCGATAGGCAGAAGTCCTACAGCAGTCAGAACAGAGAACCGTCCCCCAACATCATCCGGTACCACAAATGTCTCATAGCCCTCTGTATCAGACAGTTCTTTCAGAGTTCCCTTGGACTTATCGGTAGTTGCAAAGATATGATCCTTTGCGCCCTCTTTGCCGTACTTCTTCTCCACAAGCTGCTTGAACACACGGAATGCCAGAGCAGGCTCAGTGGTTGTACCGGACTTGGAAATTACATTAACAGAGAAATCTCTTCCCTCACAGATCGAGATGATCTCGTTGAGATAAGTGGGGTTGATGTTGTTGCCCACATAGTAAATGTCCGGGGTATCTTTCTTCAGATTATTATAATTGGGCGACTTCAAAAACTCAATTGCAGCACGTGCGCCCAGATAAGAACCGCCGATTCCGATTACGATCAGAATCTCGGAATTTTTCTGAATCTTCTTTGCAGCAGCCTGAATCCGTGCAAATTCTTCCTTATCGTACTCTGTAGGAAGCGTAAGCCAACCCAAAAAGTCAGAACCCAGTCCGGTCTTATTGTGCAGCATCGCAGCAGAAGCTTCTACCTGATGACGAATTCCCTTTAATTCATCCTCACCTACAAAGTTACGCAAATATTTTGTATTCAGCTTGACAGACATAATACAATTCCCTCCACTTTCTGAAAGCAATACCGTAAATTTGCACAGTATTGCCTTATCATATCTATCATACTATATTCCGCACAGAATTGCAAGAGAAATCCGGATTCTTGTATATTTCTTACAATTTAAACAGCTATATTTTCATCATTTTGACGACAATTTGGAGAAAGCTTTCGGAAAAGCGTCGCCGTTTCACAGACTCTGCTGCCACCACATCGCACTCCAGAAGCAACGTATCCCCCACATAACAGGCAATTGTCCCAAGCCGTTGTCCCTCTTCTACAGGGGCGCAGACATATTCCGGGAGAATGAGTACCGTTTCTAGGGCAGTGCAGGACTTTGGCACAACCACGCAGGACTGTGCCTGTGGCTGAATCAAGCAAAAATTCTCCACGCCACCTCGTACCGCAACAGGATAGAGAAACTCCTGAGAAAGTCCGGGCTGAATCAGTTTCCAACCGGAAAAGCCCTGACGCAAAAGGCTTTTTGCAAGGGTAAAGCGACCTTCCTCTGTTTCACAGCCCAGGACAATTGCCACAAGATTCATCTGGTTCCGATTTGCCCCGGCAGCAACACTCCATCCATCCGTTTCTCCATGGCAGGCTTTAAAGCCGATTGCTGTTTCATCGGTTCGGACAAGGGTGTTCTCGTTGACAAGTTCTGTTGCCGTCCCACGGAGAAAGTCTCGCCAGATCTGAAAATACGGGGTCAGAAGCGTGTTTTCTGTAAGGGCACAGCAAAGGAGACCTAGATCATAGGCGGTGGTATACTGATTCTCGCTATTATCTCCTTGCGGACTTGTAAAGTGTGTGTGTTCCATGCCAAGTGCTTTTGCACAGCGGTTCATCTCCTCCACAAACCCAGAAACACTCCCGGCGCAGGCAACGGCAAGTGCCAACGCAGCATCGTTTGCATTGCCCACAAGCAAGCCTTTCAACAAATCCGACACGGTCATCTCTTCCCCGGGAACAAGCCAGATAACCGCCCCTGTCGCCTCTTCTACCGCTTTGTCGGCAGAGAGTACCGTTTCTGTGTTCCACGCCCCTGTCAGAAGTTTCTGCCCCACCAGATAAGCTGTCATCAGCTTTGCCATGGTTCCAAGGGGAACCCGGGTTTCCTTTTCCGATTCCAACAAAACTGTCCCGGTTTCCGCCTCCATCAACACATAAGAAACCACCGGGATTTCGTCAGCTTCTCCGGATACCACACCGGTAGGAATAAAATAGCTGCCAAAAAAGATTGCCATACTCAAAAACGCCGCCAGAATCCGTTTCATATGTATCACCTCAATTTGTTTCCGCCAAAATCAAGTTCTCACAGGCATAAAAGCTTTTTGGTGCAGCAATTTCTCGAAAATGCTGCCGAGGTCAAGGGCAGCAAAGCACCCTTTTCCATGACACATTCTATGCAACACCCCCGAAAAATAACCAACCCTCCCAAAAAGAAAAACAGCACACATTTTCATGCGTGCTGTTTTTCCCTCTTACTATTCTACTCAATCTTTGAAAAGAAGTGTGCAAAAACCGGATCCATTTCCAGACTCAGAACTTGGGCGACACCGCACAAAGATTGTGCGTCAGATGCGCCGTCAGATTTTTTGTCAGA
>CAYXKI010000135.1:0-4340 GCA_964465095.1 uncultured Ruminococcus sp. | reverse complement strand
ACCAACATTCTTCTTGAAAAGGAGGCTTTTCCATGGAGAAAAATCAAAAGCGAAGAGAAAATACAGACGCAGAAGAAACCGTCTTTTTTCAGGCAGCTTCTTCCGGACGTTCTACCGATCAGTATGACACCAGACAACTCAGCGCAAGCCAGATTCGTCAGCAGGCTGCAAGACAAAACCAAAATTATAGCCGCTATGGACAGGGGGGCGATAACCCGAATATTTACCGCCAATCGGCAAATTCCGGGAATTCTACTTACTATCGGCAAAACGGATCGCAAAATGGTTCTCGCTCATCTCAAGGGCGGACAACCGGGGGACAAAGCCGACAAACTTCCGGACAGCACGCTAGACAGCAACAGCCTCAGAGACAATCCCAACAACAGCCCCAAAGGCAACAACAGCACTCCTCCCAGAGACCTCCACAGTCCCGGCAAGCCCCTCCCAGAAAGAAAACGCCCTTTTTGCTTCGGGTGATAAAACTTGTTCTGGTTCTGGTAATTGTTTTGTATTTGTTTTATTCTGCCATTGCCATGATGGGGATTCTGAGCATGAACCGGGTAGAAACCGGAGAACGTGGCGTCACCGATGCAAGCCTGGATGCTTCTTATGTGAAAAATGTGCTGGTAATCGGTACAGATACCAGAGACCCGGAGGAAGAACGAGGACGGTCGGATTCTATGATTCTGGTGTCCTTTAATTCCAGAACCCACGACCTTACTATGACCTCTTTTATGCGGGATGCCTATGTGGAAATCCCCGGAAACGGGAGCGGGAAACTCAATGCTGCCTATTCTTACGGCGGTGCAGAACTTCTGATGGATACCATTGCCTATAATTATGACGTAGAGATTGACGATTACGTCATGGTGACCTTTGCCGCTTGTGCAGAGATGATTGACGCAGTGGGTGGGGTAGAACTGACCATTTCCGACAACGAAGCCCAGGCAGTCAACGAAATCCTCATCAGCGAAGTCAATGAAATTATGGGGGATGACAGAGAGGATGACTTGCTGTCCGGTGGCGGAACGCTGACTTTAGATGGCAAACAGGCATTGTCCTATAGCCGGATTCGCTATGTGGGAAATGCGGACTTTGAACGGACGGAGCGGCAGAGAACCGTGATGACACAGGTGATTGGCAACGTTAAGAAAAACCCGTTTCGGTTGGTGTCTGTCTGTATGAAAGCCCTGCCGGAGATGACCACCAATCTGTCGGTGGGGTCGCTCTATGGCTATGCAATTACTACCCCGGTGAAACTGTTGTACTATGAGATGGTACAGCAGCGGATTCCCGCAGACGGCAGCTTCAGTGATGCCACAATCAATGGGGAATCGGTGCTACAGGTGGATTTTGCTGCGGCAAAGCAGCAGTTGGAAGAAACGGTATATGGATAATGGGGAAACGTCCCAGAGGATAAAAGAATGAAAATTGTGGTAATTGGGTGCGGAAAGATTGGAAGCAATCTCACCGCTGCATTGGTACGTGAGGGTCACGATGTTACCGTGGTGGACTGTGAGGAGGAACATCTTCGAAAGACACAGAACACCTTAGATGTCCTGTGCATTGTGGGAAACGGTGCAACCGCAGAAACACAGCTTGAGGCATCTGTAGATAAGGCAGGACTTCTGATTGCGGTGACTCCTTATGATGAACTGAACATACTCTGCTGTCTGGTCGGGAAACGGCTTGGGGCAAAAAAAACGATTTCCAGAGTGCGTATGCCGGAGTATTATCGCCAGATGCATCTGATTCAGGAGGAACTGGGGCTTTCTATGGTAATCAACCCGGAGCTTGCAACAGCAGATGAAATCATGCGGATTCTGGTGTTCCCCTCTGCTGCAAAGGTAGAGGTCTTTGGAAAAGGCAAACTGGAACTGATGGAATATCGCTTGCCGGATTATCAGTGGCTGAACGGAATCACCTTGCAGGAAATGTACAAAAAGGTCAAGACAAAGTTTCTGATCTGTGCCGTACAGCGGAACAACGAGGTCTATATCCCCGGAGGAGATTTTGCCTTGCAGGTAGGGGATCGGATTCATGTGGCAGCCTCTCACCGGAATATTGAGCGGTTTTTCCGCTCCAGTGGATTTATGAAAGACAAGGTCAAAACGGTAATGATTGTAGGTGGCGGCAGCGTGTGCAGCTATCTGACACGACAACTTCTTTCTGTGGGAATGCAAGTGAAAATTATCGAAAAAGACCGGACACGTTGTATGCGGCTTGCAGAATTGTATCCCAAGGCAATTGTTATTTGTGGTGACGGAACAGACCAGGATCTGCTTTTGGAAGAGGGACTGCTCAGTGCGGATGCTTTTGTGACTCTGATGGGAATTGATGAGGAGAATATTGTTATCTCCCTCTTTGCAAAAGATACCACTGATGCAAAAGTTGTCACAAAAATCAGCCGGGACAATTATCTCTCTCTTGCGGCAGAAATCGGACTGGAGAGCGTGATCTCTCCGAAATCTCTGACCACCGGCAATGTGCTTAGTTACGTCCGCAGCCTTGCCAATGCAGCCGGCAGTGATATTGAATCGCTGTATCATCTGGTTGGAAATCAGGTAGAAGCTGTGGAGTTCCGGGTAAAAGAACGGATCGGGGGACTGGTAGGGGTACCCTTGCGAGAGGTACACCTGCGGAAAAATATTCTGATTTGTGCGTTGATCCGGAAACGGGAGATTATTATCCCCGATGGGGATGCCACAATTGAACTTGGAGATTCTGTGGTGGTGGTTTCGGAAGAACACCATTTTTCTAAGCTAAAGGATATTTTAGGCTAGGTGGGTTGAAATGAATAAAGGAATTGTATTTCACTATCTGTCCCGTGCAATGCTGATCGGTTCTGTGTTGCTTTTTGTGCCGGCAGTTGTCAGCCTGTATTATCAGGAATTTTACATAGCGCTGATTTTTCTTCTGGTGGGGGTGGGAACTGCTGTTGTTTCCCTGCCCTTGTCCATTCTCAAGCCCAAAAACACACGGATGTTCGCCAGAGAGGGGCTTGTCATTGCGGCGCTGATCTGGATTCTCTTCTCTCTGGTGGGGGCACTACCCTTTTATCTCAGCGGTTCCATTTCTTCCTTTTGCGATGCGGTCTTTGAGAGTATCTCCGGGTTTACCACAACCGGGTCTACCATTCTATCGGATATTGAGGCACTGCCAAAGGGAATGCTTTTCTGGCGCAGCTTTACCCACTGGGTTGGGGGAATGGGCGTGTTGGTGCTTGCCATTGCAATTCTGCCCTCTTCGGGGGATGCAATGTATCTTATGCGTGCAGAGTGCCCCGGTCCACAAGTCAGCAAACTTGCCCCAAAGGGAAAAAAGTCGGCAGTGTATCTCTATCTGATTTATACGGCACTGACCCTGATTACCATTGCATTGCTTTATGCTGGTGGAATGCCCTTGTTTGACAGCGTCTGCCACGCAATGGGCACGGCAGGAACAGGTGGCTTTGGCATCAAGAATCTGGGGATTTCCTATTACGATTCGGCGTATCTGGAGGGTGTCATTACGGTGATGATGCTGCTTTTCGGAATCAATTTCAGCATTTATTATTTCTTGCTGATCCGCAGATTCCGGGAGGTGCGAAAAAATACAGAACTGAAAGTCTACTTGTTGATTTTTGCCGTAGCAACCGGCTGTATCATGCTGAATGTCCGTGAAAATTATGCGTCATTGGGCGAAAGCTTCCGGTATGCGGTGTTTCAGGTGTCCTCCATTATGACCTCTACTGGGTATGCAACCGCAGACTATAACCAGTGGCCTATGTTCTCCAAAACAGTGCTGTTGATGCTTATGTGTATCGGTGCTTGTGCAGGGTCTACCGGTGGTGGATTTAAGGTGCAACGTTTTGTGATTCTCTGTAAAAGCGGTGCATTGTCCCTCCGGAAAATGCTGCACCCCAATTCCGTCAATATTGTAAAATCTGATGACAAAATCATCAGCGTGGAAACAGTGCACGGGGTAATGCGGTATCTGGTACTTTACCTTGGAATTATTCTGGGATCGGTACTTTTTGTGTCACTGGATAATCTGGATTTTGGCACGACAGTTTCCGCCGTGATTTCCTGTGTCAATAATATCGGTCCGGGAATCAATGAAGTAGGACCTATGGAGAATTTCTCGTTCATGTCGGATTTCTCGAAAGTGGTGCTGTCGGTGGATATGCTTCTTGGACGATTGGAGTGTATTCCATTGCTTATTTTGTTTGTGCCCTCTGTCTGGAAAAAGAATTTTTAAGGGATATAGCGGTTAGGGTAACAAGTTAAATACACAAAACAAGTTCACCCAGACAGAAGATTTTTTTGGTGCAGCAATTTTTGTAAAAAAATGCTGCCGAG
>CAYXKI010000134.1:0-4375 GCA_964465095.1 uncultured Ruminococcus sp. | reverse complement strand
GTCGTTGGTATCCATGCTGGCTGTCAACATAGTTGCCAGAGGACGTGCAGTCTTATCCGGCTCAATTGCTGCTGCCAGAACGACCATATCTGCCTTTACGTGCAGTTGTTCGTTGGAAATCAGGTCAGATGCCTGTACATCCAGTGTACCATCTGCCTGCGGTGCAACCTTACCAACCATACCCTTGATATAGTGAACGCCATACTGTTCTACAGCACGACGATAGAACTCGTCATAATTCTTACCCGGAGTACGAACATCAATGTAAAAGACATAAACATCTGTATCCGGATATTTTTCTCTACAGAGCATTGCGTGCTTTGCAGTATACATACAGCAAATCTTCGAGCAATATTCCTTACCGCAACCATGAGTAGAACCGGATTCACGGCTTCCTACGCACTGTACAAATACCAGTGTTTTCGGCTGCTTGCCATCAGAGAGACGCTGGAGGTGACCGTCTGTAGGACCGTCTGCCTTGAGGATTCTCTCGAATTCCAGAGAAGTTACAACGTCCTTGCTCTGAGAATATGCGAACTCATCATAGCCATCAATGTTAATGGGATTGTAACCTGTTGCGGCAACAATTGCACCGTACTTTTCTTCTACGATAGTTTCTTTCTGCTCATAGTCAATTGCACCGGCAGAACATACGGTAGAACAAAGACCGCACTTGCCCTTGGTGAGCTTAATGCAGCGTGTGCTGTCCAGAACTGCCACATTCGGAATTGCCTGTGCAAAAGGAATGTAAGCAGCGTGACGATTGCTCAGTCCCAGATTGTAAGCATCCGGTACATTCTTAACCGGGCACTTTTCGGTACAAGCACCACATCCGGTACACTTATCCTCATCAACAAAACGGGCTTTTCTGCGAATCTTTACACTGAAATTGCCTACAAAGCCGGTAACAGCCTCTACTTCGCTGTAAGAGTAAATGGTAATATTCTCATTCTGTGCGCACTCTACCATTTTCGGAGTCAGAATACAGGAAGAACAGTCCAGTGTCGGGAATGTCTTATCAATCTGTGTCATCTTACCACCAATGGTAGGCTCTTTCTCTACGATATCTACCGGATAGCCTGCTTCTGCAATATCCAGAGCAGTCTGAATGCCGGCAATACCGCCGCCAATTACCAATGCACGCTTGGTAACCGGACTTTCTCCGGCAATCAGCGGTGTGTTCAAAAGCACTTTTGCAATTGCGGCACGACCCAGAACGATTGCCTTGGCAGTACCCTCTGCCATATCCTTATGAATCCAGGAGCACTGCTCACGGATGTTTGCTACTTCAAGCAAATAAGGGTTCAAGCCGGCTGCGGATACAGCCTTTCTGAAGGTTGCCTCATGCATACGAGGGGAACATGAGCATACAACAACGCCCTCCAGCTTATACTCCTTAATTGCATCCTTGATAATGTTTTGACCTGCCTCGGAACACATGTAAGGATAATCGGTTGCAAAAACAACTGCCGGTTCTTTTCCAAGTGTCTCGGCAACGGTTTTTACATCCACAGTTCCTGCAATGTTAGTACCGCAGTGGCATACAAAAACACCAATTCTACGCATTTTTATGCCTCCTTATTTGCTGTATTTCCGGAATGCGCTGACAATTGCCTGCTGCGGCAGATCCTCATCAATCATTTCCGGAATCTGCTCCGATTTCAGGTGATTCTTACCCTGCTGACGGATTACTGCCAGTCTTACTGCTTCTACCAACTTTGCAGGCTCTACGTCTCTCGGACAACGCTCTACACAGGCAAAACAAGACAGACAGGTATAGATGGACTTAGAAGCCATCAGTGCTTCAATGTCGCCTTTTTCTACCATGTATACAAACTGGTGCGGATGATATTCCATTGCATCGTAAGACGGACAAGTACCGCTGCACTTTCCACAGCGCATACATTTCAGCGGATTTACGCCGCTTGCGGTAAGAACGAGTTCTTTATAATCTGCCATTTTCTTCGTTCCTCCTTATTTCAGTCCCAGTGCCTGTGCCAGAAGTTCTGTGAAGTATACAACCGGCAAATCCGATACGCCGGAGTTCTTCTGGAGATTATACAGACAGAGCGGACATGCTGTGATGACCATATCTGCACCGTTTTCCTTGGCGCTTGTCATAACCTTGTTGCTGCGAGATTCTGCCACAGATTTTTCATCCAGTGTCAGATAACCGCCACAGCACTCATTACGCATCGGATAAAGAACCGGTGTTGCACCAATGGCACGGATAAAGTCCTCTAAAATCTTCGGGTTCTCCGGATTGTCCATCTGCATGGTCTTTCCGGGACGAAGAAGCAGGCATCCGTAATAGGCTGCAATTTTCTTACCCTTCAGAGGGTTTACAACCTTTTTCTTCAATTCATCAAAGCCAACTTTATCCCTGAGCACTTCCAGATAGTGAAGCACTTCTGTTTCCCCCTGATAAGGTTCTTCCAGCTTGAGATAATTGTTTGCTTTCAGCACGATATTCTCGTCTGTCTGCATATCATGGTTGACCTGCTTGATGACATTGTGACAAGCAGAGCAAAGGGTTACCAAAGGCTGACCCAACTCTTTTGCCTTTGCCAGAGCACGAATGGAAGACAGCTTTGTTGCAATCTCATTCTTCGCCATCGGATATACACCGCCACAGCACTGCCAATCCGGAAGTTCTTCCAGCGTAAAGCCAAGTGCCTCAGCAGAAATCCGGGCATCGTGATCCAAGTCTTTCGCCTTGGTTTTCAGGGTACAGCCCGGAAAATAACTGTATGTCATAGCAAAACTACCTTTCTTTCAGAATTATTTCCCACCTTATGTGGCAAAAGCGCCACACAAAGGGAAAACAAATCATTTTTCTCGTTCAGAGTGTACACGTACGCTCTAGGGCGACACCTAAAGTGCTCCCTTTGGCTCAGACCATCTGCTCCGGGTGGAACACTTCGTCGAACCGTTCTGCTGTCAAAAAGCCCAGTTCCACGCAAGCCTCTTTCAGAGAGATATTGTCGTGGTATGCTTTCTTTGCTGTTTTTGCAGCATTTTCATAGCCGATATACGGATTCAGTGCCGTTACCAGCATCAGAGAGTTGTGGAGATTATGGTGCATCTTTTCCCGATTTGCCTGAATTCCAACAGCGCAATTCTTATTGAAAGAGCGGATGGATTCTGAGAGCAGACGAGCAGACTGGAGGAAATTATAAGCACAAACCGGCATGAATACATTCAACTCAAAGTTGCCCTGAGAAGCTGCCATGCCAACTGCTACATCATTTCCGATTACCTGTACTGCAACCATTGTTACCTGCTCACACTGTGTGGGATTTACCTTACCGGGCATAATGGAAGAACCGGGTTCATTTTCCGGAATGGTGATCTCACCCAGACCGTCTCTCGGACCGCTTGCCAGCCAACGAACATCGTTTGCGATCTTCATCATATCCGCAGCCAATGCCTTTAATGCGCCATGTGCAAAGACGATCTCATCCTTGCTGGTCAGTGCATGGAACTTATTCTCCGCAGTCTGGAATTCCTTGCCTGTCAGAGAAGAAACAGCCTTTGCAACCTCTACATCAAAGCCCTTTGGTGTATTCAGACCAGTTCCTACCGCAGTACCGCCAAGTGCCAGGGTTTTCAGATAGGGCAGCGCAGAAACGAGCATCTCGCGATCACGCTCGAGAGAAGTGCGCCATCCGCTGATCTCCTGGGAAAACTTAATCGGTGTTGCATCCTGGAGGTGGGTTCTGCCGCTCTTGACAATCCCCTCATGCTCCTCTTCCAGACGACGGAATGTTGCAACCAACTCATCAATTGCAGGCAGCACCTTGTCTTCCACAGCCAGCACAGCAGAAATATGCATTGCGGTGGGGAAGGTGTCGTTAGAGGACTGGCTCATGTTTACATCATCGTTGGGGTGCAGAATCTTTGCACCGGCAATTTCGTTACCACGATTTGCGATAACCTCATTTGCATTCATGTTGGACTGGGTACCGCTTCCGGTCTGCCAGACAACCAGTGGGAAATGATCGTTCAGACTACCGGAAATTACCTCGTCACAAGCCTTGGAAATAGCGTCAAGCTTTTCGTCGGTCATTTTTTCCGGACGAAGCTTGTGGTTTGCCATTGCAGCCGCCTTTTTCAGGATACCAAAAGCGTGGGTAATTTCTCTGGGCATGGTCTCGATGCCAACACCGATGAGAAAGTTCTCGTGGCTACGCTCTGTCTGGGCAGCCCAGTACTTATCGGCAGGCACTTTAACCTCGCCCATGGAGTCATGCTCAATACGATATTCCATGTTCATCTCTCCTATTAAAAAATTTGTGTCCAGAACAGAGGCGACATCATACGGGATGATGTTGCCCGTGGCTGTATCGGCAATACCGCACAAAGAACATCTGAC
>CAYXKI010000133.1:0-4402 GCA_964465095.1 uncultured Ruminococcus sp. | reverse complement strand
CGCTTCTCTGTCTTTGCCAGAAAGCGTTCTGCGTCAATCAAAAACCGTTTATGCGTTCCGGCACCAATTATCCCGGCATCATCCGCAGCAGTTACCTGAAACGTTATCTCCCGGCCGCTTACCGCAGTAACCTCTGCGGTAGCAGTTACTGTCAAGCCCGGTGGGGTTGCTGCGTCATGGCTGATTTCCAGCTTTGTTCCCACAGTGGTCTCTCCCTCTGCAAGAAACGGTGCCACTGCGTTACAAGCAGCCTGTTCCATCAAAGCTGCCATCATAGGCGTTGCAAATACCGGCAGAGAACCACTTCCTACCGTCTGTGCCAGATTGGACGTATCCACTGTCACAGTTGCCTTTCCACTTGTACCAATTGTAATTGGTTCCATACTACACAACTCCTTACTCGTTCTCGTCAGACGTTTCTTCTTCCGTAGGATCGGGCAGAACGTCCAGCGCACTTGGCGTAATGAGATCTCCCAGAATGCGATCATAGGTCAGCATATCCAGCTTCTCATTTTCTTCCTGATTGGGCATATAATTGGTGGAATAAACCGGTGTTTCCTCCATCTCCTCCATCATGGACTGAATAAAGCTATCTCTTGGAGCGTCAATCAGATCCATAATCAGATAAGGTGCATAGAAAACAGAGACTTCCTCTGTGGGCAAGGAACTTGTATCCAGCCCATAGTTGTTCCACAAGATGTACTTCTGTTCATACAGCGTGCTGCAATTTTCACTGGTAATATTCAACTGGCTGTAGATACCATCGTCGCCTCGCAGAGAAGGGAAATGATCCCCCACAAAAAGAACAATGGTGGGTTCGTCAATTTCCGAAAGCCGATCCAGAAAATCTGCAAGTCCCTCCGTAGAATGCTGGCAACGGGAGAGATAGTTCAAGAACTCATCCTCGCTGTCTCCGTCGGTATAAGGCTGATGATTCTGCATGGTTGTGGCATGCACATAAAGGGGTTCCTCAGTGGAAGAAATCAAGGACTCAATCTGATTATAGACAACATTGTCGTCAATATAATCCCCATAGTTTGTAGTGGCAACGGTGAAGTCATTTTCAAAGATCATGGTGTCAAAATTGAACCGCCCGTAAATCCGCTTTCTGCTATAGAAACTGCTTTCAAAAGGATGGACATATGCCGTAGAATAGCCCCAACTCTTGAAATAAGACGGAACGGTGGGCTGCTGCCGTTCCAGCAGCATTCTCTGGGGCATATTCGGGTCGTTGAGGGATTTTACCGGCAGACCAAAGAGAAGTTCAAACTCTGTCCGTACCGTATAGCTTGCATAGGTGGGGACAATAAATGTCCCGGATGTGCCCTCTTCGGCAGCCTCATCCAGACCGGCATAATAGCTGTCCAGATCGGTATAGCCAAGTTCCTCTAAGTCCTCGGAAAAGGCACGGAAATCTGCAAAAGACTCAGACATAATTTCAATGACATTGGGCTTTACCCCATCGTCAAAGGAGAGTTCCGGCACATCCTCTGCCAGATATTCCTCCATACCGGATTCGCTTTCCTCTGAATAATTCTCCGGCTCTTCCAACTGATTGGAGAGATTTTCCGAACCGGTTTGCATAAAGAAAGCCAAAAAGCCGTTATTTTCGAATTTCTCGTTGAGAATAAAGGTGTTATCTGCCTCTTTGGTGTCAACTTTAAACAAGCTGTACACCGGGTCGGAAATTGCCGGGACAGTGACCACCATAACACAGGCAACCAGACAGGCAATGCCGGGCAAAAACCGCTTGCGTAGCTTTGCACGCAAATTCACCCTTGGATTCATGCAAAACGCCACCACAAGATATGCCACGCAGATTCCAAGGAACAGCACAAGCCGAGGGGTTATTTTAATATATGCAAAAGAAGTCAGACTCTTTACGCTGCGAAACAGCTTCATGTCCGTCATAATCAAGTGGTTGCCGTTGGTGTTATATTTAAAAAGTTCTGTAATACTCAGTGCCATGTAAATGACCGACTGAATTGTCATGGACAGCCACCCGGATCGGAAAAGTAGCAACAGTCCCAAGAAAATAAGTGCGGAAATCAGAATGTTAAACAGCATAATGGTGGGATGTTCTGCGGCAAACAGCACCAGTTTACTGGGATATTTGTCTTGGTTCAGTTCTGCCATGCAGACAATAAACAACGGATACAAAATCAACAGAATCCGATTGGTCATGGGAAACCGCAGTGTATTGTGGGAACGTTTTTCCTGTACCACACAAATCCACGCACGAATTGCAGCCGTAAGCTGCCCTTGTCTTGTCATTGATTGCTTTATCATTATAAAATCACCTTTATCTCAAAAAACAAAATTCAAGCCCCGAAATAATCGCCTGAAATCACTCTCATTTTAACATATTTTTTTCGTGTATGCAAGTCATCTTTTTGAATCCACAAGCCATTTCTCATGGATTTGTCGGTTTGAATCGAAATAGACAAAAATGAGCATCGCTTTTTGTGCAGTTTTCAGGGGCAGAAAAATCCCCCATTTACCGGGATATCCTGTCCGGTAATATAGCTTGCCCGGTCAGACAGCAAGAATGCCACAGTTTCTGCCACATCCGCAGGCGTGCCCAATCTGCCAAGTGGGGTTTCCTCGGCAAGTTCCTGTAGGGTTTCCTCGCCCAAGTGGGTCACCATTCCGGTGCGGATTGTTCCGGGAGAAACGGCATTGACCCGGATTCCGGAGGGGGCAACTTCTTTTGCAAGGGCTTTGGTAAAGGCAAGGACTGCGCCCTTGGTGACAGAATAATCCACCTCGCAAGAAGCCCCTGTTTCTCCCCAGACAGAAGCGATATTCACGATTGCACCCTGGTGTCTGGAAAGCATATCAGGCAGTAGCAAACGTGTTAGTTCCACCACAGCAATGAGATTGACCCGATAAAGCTTTTGCACCTGCTTTGCAGGCATACATTGAAACAGATTCTGATAAGAACAAGCGGCATTGTTCACAAGGGCATCGACACTACCCAGAATCTCCAGTGCCTTTTCTGCCAGAGCAGGCAAATTTTCCGTTTCCGACAAATCCGCCTGTAAAAAGCGTATGCCATATTGCTGTGTGAGCTGCTGTGCTTTTTCCCGACTGTGGCAATAAGTGCCAAGGACTTCATAGCCGGACTGTGCCAGTAAAATGGCAATGGCTTCTCCGATTCCATTGGATGCACCGGTAACGAATGCGGTTTTTTTCATAAATTTTCTCCTTTTACGAAAACGTAATATAGCGAGGTTATTCACGCAAAAAACAAGTTATCACAGGCATAAGATTTTTTGGTGCAGCAATTTTATAAAAAATGCTGCCGGGGTCAAGGGGCGAGCAGCCCCTTGTCGCTGTCCGCAGACAGCGAAACACTCCGCGCAATACTCATGCGCGCGGACGGCTAATTCTGAGGCAGGATTCTGCCCGAAGAATTAGACGTGCAACGCTCGGATTTGACCGTTGCTGAAGAGGGTGAGAAATCCGAGAGGATTTCGAGGGAGAGCGAATAAGACCGCTCTCCCTTTCTAAATGTCAAACAAAAGACAGCCCTTGAAAATGTTCCGGTGGAACATTTTCAACGAATATCCGAGAAATTGCTGCATCAAAAAAATCTTCTGCCTGAGAAAACAAACTTCTCCCCTCTTGCATTTCTCGTCGATTTATGCTATACTGTACTATGGATTCGAACTATACTATCCTATTTTGAGGTAATTTTATGAATGCTGAAAAATTAGCACGCATCAATGCTCTTGCCAGAAAATCCCGTACAGAACCCCTTACCCAAGAGGAACTGGAGGAACAGGCTGCGCTCCGCATGGAGTATCGCCAGGCGGTTGTGGGGAATCTGAAAGGGCAACTGGACAATACGGTTATCATCCAACCGGACGGATCTTCTTATCGTCCGTCAGACAAGAAAAACTGAACCGGCAGAAACTCTCGCAGTGAATGCACCCCATCTGCCAATACAATGGGGAACTCCGGCTTGCAAAACTCTGACAATACCTGAAGACACGCACCACAGGGATAACAAGGGATTTCCATGGCTTCCTGCTTCGTTCTGCCTCCGGCAATCGCAAGGGCAGTAAAGCTTCTTGTGCCATCTGCGACGGCAGAGAACAGAGCATTGCGTTCTGCGCAAATGGTCATGGAATAGGATGCATTTTCTACATTGCACCCGAAATACGATTTCCCGTTTTCCCCCATCAATACTGCCCCTACAGAGAATCCGGAATAGGGCGCATAGGCATTGGCTCTTGCTTTGATTGCAGCTTCCAGGCTCGCTTGTGTCATTTGTAGGTACTCCTTTCGCTTTTTGCTTTTGCTTTCGCTTTAGACGTTGTTGCCTTATGTAAAAAAAGCGAAGCTCTTTTCTTGTGAGAGCTTCGCCTCTGTGTATCGCAGTAGAGCGACTTAGAAC
>CAYXKI010000132.1:0-4419 GCA_964465095.1 uncultured Ruminococcus sp. | reverse complement strand
TTTCTATTTCTTTACATACTCTCCAATTTTGCGTTGGCAAGCATCAATTTGATACGATTTTCCTGATTAACCCGTGTTGCGCCGGGGTCATAGTCGATTGCTACAATATTGGCGTTAGGATAGGCGTTTTTGATGGTTCTCGCCATACCCTTTGCCACGATATGATTGGGCAAACAGCCAAAAGGCTGGGTGCAGATAATATTCTCTACGCCGGTTTCTGCAAGCACTGCCATCTCTGCGGTAATCATCCATCCCTCGCCCATAGATACGCCCTGGCTGATATACTTATCTGCTGCGTGGCGGAGATCCTCAAAGTCATGGGGTGGGGTAAACACGCCATGTTTCCGGATGGCTTCAATCATCTGCACTTGCTTACTGTGAAGAAACTTATACCCAAGTGTAAACGCCAAGGTCTTGAAGTTCTTGTAATCATAGAGATGTCCGTTGGTTTCTGTATTGGCTGCGCAATAAAGCACAAATTCCAGCAAAGAGGGCACAACCGGTTCGCACCCCTCGGAAATCAGGAATTCTTCCAAGTGATTGTTTGCAAGGGGAGAATACTTCACATAAATTTCACCGATAATTCCTACTTTGATTTTCGGCTTCTGGCTTCTGGGAATTGCCCCGAAATCGCTTAGGATTTCCCCATAAATCTTCTCTGCGGAGAGATATTTGTTGCTGTCAAAGTAAGAGGGTAGCTTCTCTTGCCATGCGTCCAGAACCTGTTGGGACTCGCCCTCGTTGAGTTCATAGGGACGGCACTGGTTATAGAGGGTCATCAGAAGATCGGCGTACAGCACCCCATAGACCATCTTGATACAAAGGGGCACAGTCAGTTCCAAGCTGCTGCCTTTTTCCAGACCGGCGAAATTCAGGGAAATTACCGGCACTTGTGGGAAATGTTCCGCCATGCATTTTCGTAAGAGGTGGATGTAATTGGAGGCTCTGCATCCGCCACCGGTCTGGGTGATCAGGAGGGCAGTTTTGTCCAGATCATACTTGCCACTTTTTAGTGCCTCCATAAACTGTCCCACTACAAGGAGGGCAGGGTAACAGGTGTCGTTGTGGACGTTTTTCAAGCCCTCTTCTACTACGGTACGGGAACTGGATTCCAACAGTTCCATGTGATAGCCGAACTGTTCCAGAATCCGGATAATCAGATGAAAGTGAATCGGCAGCATATTGGGAACGAGAATGGTATGGGTTTTCTTCATCTCCGGGGTAAACTTTGCATATGCCATATGGTCAGATCCTCCTTATTCCATTGCTGCAATCAGGCTTCTCAGGCGGATTTTGACAGCGCCGAGATTGCTGATTTCGTCGATTTTTAGCTGGGTATACAGCTTGCCACCATCCTCCAGAATCCGTCGCACTTCATCGGTGGTAATGGCATCAATGCCACAGCCAAAGGACACAAGCTGTACCAGTTGCATATCCGGCTGGGTGGTGACATATTGGGCGGCACGATACATTCTTGCATGATACGTCCACTGGTTCAGTGCCTGCAAAGCAGGGGTGGTTGCAAGGTGGGCAACGCTGTCCTCGGTGATTACCGCAAGCCCAAGGCTTCCCAGAAGCTTGTGAATGCCGTGGTTGATCTCCGGGTCAATGTGATAGGGTCGCCCTGCAAGGACAATGATTTTCTTGCCCTCTTCTCTTGCACGGGAGACAATTTCCTCTCCCTGCCGGATGACTTCCTGTCGATGGGCATCCAGTGCTGCAAAGCCCTTTTCCAAGGCGGCTTCTACCTGTTTCTTTGAGGCATAGCCATGGAACAGGGTACTCAGCACCTTAACCACGTGACTGCGACGATTCAGGTCTAAGTAGGGGGCAAGGAAGTTTTTGTCCGTAAGTTTTTCGCAATTGGCTTTCAGCAGTTCCGGGTAATAGGCAACCACCGGGCAGTTATAGTGATTGTCGCTGTCTCCCTCGTCCAGATTGTAACTCATGCAGGGATAGAAGATAAAGTCTACCCCTTGCGCTAAGAGGCTCTCTATGTGCCCGTGAGCGAGCTTTGCCGGATAGCATACCGTATCCGAGGGGATGGTGCTCTGTCCCTTGTAGTAGGTCTCACGGGTGCTCTCCTCGGAGAATTTCACCTGGAAGCCCAAGGTTGTAAAGAACGTGTGCCAAAGTGGCATCTGGTCATAGTAATGCAGCGCAAGGGGAAGTCCTACCGTTGCCACCGGAGATTCCGGCTGTAGGTCTTCCAGTGCGAGAAGCTTGCGATATTTCCAGTCAAAGAGATTGGGGATCTGCTCCGATTCCTTTTTCCCTGCACCCTTTTCACAGCGGTTTCCGGAAATAAACTTTCCACCGTCAGAGAACCGGATAATGCTCAGGGCACAGTGGGCGGTACAGCCCTTGCAAGTTGTCGCCTTTGCGGTGTAAGAGAACTTCTCCAGTGCCGCAGGGGAGAGAAGGGTTGTGGTTCCCTCGGACTTTTCCTGGGCATATAACGCCGCACCAAAAGCCCCCATCAAGCCGGAAATTGCCGGACGGATGACCTCCTGCCCGATTTCCCGTTCAAAGCACCGGAGCACTGCGTCATTGAGGAATGTGCCACCCTGTACTACAATATGCTGTCCAAGTTCCTCCGGATTCCTTGCACGGATGACTTTATAAATCGCATTTTTGACAATGGACCCGGAAAGCCCTGCGGAGATGTCCTCGACCGTTGCCCCGTCCTTTTGTGCCTGCTTGACGCTGCTGTTCATAAACACGGTACAGCGAGACCCCAGATCTACCGGGTGGGCTGCAAAGAGACCAAGCTTGGAAAAGTCGGCAATTTCATAGCCCAGAGCCACGGCAAATGCCTGAATAAACGAACCACAGCCGGAGGAACAGGCTTCGTTTAGCATAATGCTGTCAATGCTGCCGTTTTTCACCCGGAAGCACTTGATGTCCTGTCCGCCGATGTCGATGATAAAATCTACTTCCGGGCAGAAAAAGGACGCAGCCTTAAAGTGTGCCACAGTTTCTACAATGCCGAAATCTACCCCAAGTCCTGCACGGATGAGATCTTCTCCATAGCCAGTGACAGCACTGCCACAGATGGTACAGTCTGCTGACAAGCCCTCGTATAGTGTCGTCAGTTCCCGCTTCACACAGTCCAAGGGTTGCCCTTTGTTGGAGGCGTAGTATTCGTACAAAAGTTCGTGATTTTCCGACAAAAGCACCATTTTTGTGGTAGTAGACCCTGCATCAATGCCAAGGTATGCCTTGCCGGAATAGGTACGATAATCCAGACGCTTGACATCGTGGGCAGCATGACGCTGTTGGAAGCGGTCATATTCTTCCTGATAGCCAAAAAGGGGCTTGTCTGCAACAAGTGCTGTCTGGGTTTCGGACTGTTCCAGAAGTTCCGCAAGCTGGGAGAGGGTATACGTATCTGTCAAAGCTGCGGCAGAAAGCGCACTACCAAATGCCACAAAGGTACGTCCATCCTCCGGAAAAACAGCGTGATCTCCATCCAGATGGAGGGTCTTTGTAAACGCATTCCGCAGCCCCTGGAGGAACGAAAGCGGTCCTCCTAAGAAAAGCACATTGCCCTTAATCTGTCTGCCCTGTGCCAGACCGGAAACGGTCTGATCTACCACTGCCTGGAAAATACTTGCAGCGATATCTTCTCGCCTTGCCCCTTGGTTTAAAAGCGGCTGGATGTCGGACTTTGCAAAAACGCCACACCGGGAGGCAATGGGATAGACTTTATCTGCCGCCAGTGCCATCTTGTCCAGTTCATCTACGGATACATCCAGAAGCGTTGCCATCTGGTCAATAAATGCACCGGTACCACCGGCACAAGAACCGTTCATACGCTGTTCTACGCCACCGGTGAGAAAGATAATCTTTGCGTCCTCACCGCCTAGTTCGATAACAACATCTGCGGCAGGAAACCGCTTTTTTACGGCAAGGAATGCAGCGTGAACCTCTTGTACAAAAGGCAGCTTTGCCGCCTGTGCAAGACCAAGACCGGCAGACCCGGTAATGCTTACCCGTAGTTCCTGGGTCGGATATTCTTCTGCAAGTTCTTTTAATTTATGACAAACCGTTTCTTTTACTTTGGAAAAGTGACGCTCATAGCTGGCAGAAAGCATACTGCCATCCTTTGTAAGCAATACTGTTTTGACAGTAGTAGACCCTACGTCAATTCCAAGAGAAAAGGGGAGTTTTTTTTCTTCACTCAAATTGTATACGCTCCTTTCTGAAAAGGGGGCTTTCCGTGAAAATCAAGTTATCACAGGCATAAGATTTTTTTGGTGCAGCAATTTTTGTAAAAAAATGCTGCCGAGGTCAAGGGCGAGAAGCCCTTGTCGCTGTCCGCAGACAGCGAAATACTCTGCGCATACTTCTGCGCGCGGAGGAGAGGGTGAGAAAAGCGACAGCTTTTCGAGGGAGAACGAACAAGACCGTTCTCCC
>CAYXKI010000131.1:0-4438 GCA_964465095.1 uncultured Ruminococcus sp. | reverse complement strand
ATTCTTCCAACATTTCCTCCAAAAGCTTTGCAGCGGTTTCTACAAAGCGGACACAAGGGCGGATTTTGTAATATTCCGGTGTCCGTGGAAGTGGATTTTCCTGGAGTTTTCCCGGAAGACTTTGGAGAAGTTCCCGGCAAATCAGCGTGCCTTGCTGTTTTTTGAATTGGTCGGCAAGATGGCGAATCCTTGCATAGTGGACGGTTTTCGCCTCTTGGTCTGTGGGGGAGGCATAGCCTTTTAAGCACCCTGCCACAAGAAACATTCCGGTGACAGCCCCACAGGTTTCTCGCATTCCACCCATTCCTGCCCCAAAAGAGGAGGCAAGACGCATGGCTTCTTCTCGGTCAAGCCCCATCTCCTGGTGAAATGCTCCTACCACTGCCTGTGCACAGTTGTACCCCTCTTGAAACAAAGCCCTTGCGGTTTCTACGTGGCTTATGGGTGTGGACGTACTCATTCCGTCTCCTCCTTCTGCCCGGTTTCCTCTATCTGTACCTGACAAAGGCTTTCATACGCCTGTTCATAGAAATATTCCTGGGCATTGAGGGGCGGGACACCCTCTTTTTGTTCTGCCCGACAATAAGTGCCATCGGGCTGTTGGACTCTTGCTTTTACCGTGTCCTGCATCATCACCGAGAACATCTCCAGAATCCGCTCTTTGATCTCCGGGTCGTAAATCGGTGCAGCCACTTCCACTCTTCGACGTGTGTTCCGGGTCATCCAGTCTGCCGAGGCGATATAGATTTCGTTGTCTTCTTTCGTGCCGAAAATATAGATTCTGGTGTGCTCCAGAAACCGCCCTACAATGCTGCGGATCTGGATGTTTTCTGTCTCCTCCGGCACACCGGCGATGAGACAGCTAATCCCACGGATAATCATCTCGATTTTCACCCCGGCTTTGGAGGCGGCAATCAGCTTTTCAATGAGATATTTGTCGGTGAGAGAGTTAATTTTGATCCCGATATAGGCAGGCTTTCCGGCTTCTGCCAAGGCGATCTGATGGTCGATTTTGTCTGCCAATTTGTTTTGCAGACATTTCGGCGCAACCAGAAGATGTTCTGTCTCTTCAATGGTCTGCCCAAGACAGAGGGCGTGGAATACCCGGTTTGCCTCCTGCCCGATTTCCGGATTGGCAGTCATAAGGGAATAATCGGTGTAGATTGCAGAAGTTTTCTCGTTGTAATTGCCGGTACCCACTTGGGTGATATAGAAAATCTCTGCGCCGATTTTCTTGGTGATCAGACAGAGTTTGCTGTGGACTTTCAGATTGTCCAGCCCATAGATAATGCGACATCCTGCATCTTCCAACCGCCGTGACCATTCGATGTTGTTCTCCTCGTCAAATCTTGCCCGGAGTTCTACCAGCACCACAACATCTTTTCCATTTTCCGCAGCCTCAATCAGAGCCTCTACAATCTTGCTGTTGGATGCCACACGATAAAGAGTCATTTTAATGGAAACTACATCCGGATCTCGCCCGGCTTCGTTCAGCAGCCGCAGGAACGGACGGATGCTCTCATAGGGGAAAGTCAGAAAACGGTCTTTTTCCGCAACCTGTTCCATCATAGAAACCGACCGATCCCGCCATGCCGGTTCTTGTGGCACACGACGCTGATAGAACAGACATTTCTGGTGGCGGAGCATATCCCTTACCGCAGACAATACCGAGAGATCCAAGGGGGCTTCGGAGTAAAAGACCTGACTCTCCGTCAACTTTAAATACCGGCAAAGGGACTGGATTACGGTGGTGTCCATCAGCCGGGAAAACTCCATCTTAATGGGACAAAGCTTTCTCCGCTCCCGGATGAGCTGTTCCATTGCTTCCCGATAATCCTCTTCCTCCTCGGTCCGCTCGTCCGGTTCAATGTCCGCATTGCGGATAATGCGGATCAGGGACTTGCTTTTGATGGTGTGGCGAGAGAAAATCAGGGGCACAAAGTGGAGAATTAATTCTTCTGCTAAGACAAACCGGTTCTTTCCCGTAGGGAGGGGCACAATCTTGGGGAATACTCCACTGCTGCAAGGGACAATCCCAAGCTTTTGGGTGCCTTTTTTCTCCAGTACCACGACTGCATAAATTGCCTTGTTGTTGAGAAAGGGAAAGGGCTGTTTCTTGCTGATAATCTGTGGAGAGAGGAGGGGTTCCATCTCTGCCTTGAAATAGGCTTCCAGCCAGTCTGCTTCTTCTCTTGTAACCGTGTGAAAATCTACAATATCCACCCCTTGCAGACTCAGTTCTGCCCGGAGGTTTTCATAGGTGTCATCTTTGTCCCGTAACAGTTCCCGGACTCTTGCATAAATTGCCGTAAGCTGTTCTTTACAGGTCATGTTGGTTTTGTTCTCCCGGAAACGAGGACTTTCCTGCATCTGGTCAAAAATCGACCCACAGCGCACCATAAAGAATTCGTCCAGATTGCTCTGGAAAATCGACAGGAAAGAGAGCCGTTCACAAAGAGGATTCCGGTCATCCTTTGCCTCTTCCAACACACGCTGGTTGAATTTCAGCCAGGAGAGTTCCCGGTTGTCGTAGCATTTTGGTTTCATAAATGTTCCCTCCACTTCTTTTTATATGTTTATATTTTTGTATGTTCTTGGCGAAAAAAGGTAGATGTCACCTTGAAGAAAGTGCAGCCTGCATTTTTGGCTGCACCTTAGAGTGTGTTACAGTTTCTCTGTATCTTCTTCTGAAACCCGGTCAAAAATAATCTGATATCCGTCGCATCCGTCTTTGAGGGTGCGGTTGACACGGCTGATGGTTGCGGTGCTTGCCCCGGTTTCTGCGGCGATTTCGTGAAACACCGTGCCTTTATGGAGCATTTTTGCCACCTGAAGCCGTTGTGCCATGGCATTGAGTTCCTGAAAGGTGCAGAGGTCTTTAAAAAATGCGTGGCACTCTTCCGGGGTTTTCAGGGCGAGGACTGCCTCAAACAGAGCCTCTTGGTCGGATTGCTGTCGTTCTTTTTTCATCTGTCATTTCACAGCCTTTCAATCTTCTGCTGTATTTGCTATACCTATTGTATCATATTTCAAGGAAAATGTAAATAGTGTACAAAAAAATTATTTCCTACAACATGACCTCCACATTTCCTACAACACGATTTCCACAGGAGATGCAAGTGTTAAGCTATCCGGGGTGACGTTGCATTCATAGGCAAGGAGAGTGACCCCCTTTGCAGCAGCGAGCCGAAGCATCTCCCCAAAAGCTTTGTGGGTTTCGTCGTTGGGAACAAATTTCTGCATTCCACGCATCTGAATGAGAAACAATAGATAGGCTTGCAATCCCTCTTCTTTTGCGTGGCAGAGTTCCCGGAGGTGTTTCACCCCACGGTCTGTAGGGGCATCGGGAAAGGCGGCGACTCCATCTTTTTCTAGGGTAACCCCTTTTACCTCCAGATATCCCTTTTTCCCGGTGCTGTCCTCTACCGCAAAATCAAAGCGAGATGCACCATAGACACACTCCGGCTGAATCCGGGACAGGGAAGCCATCCCCGGAAGAGAAAGCGTTCCGGCTTCCAGGGCTTCTTTTGCCACTTTGTTAGGGGCTTGAGAGTCCATATTGATCAGGAGGTTGCCTTTTTCCACGGCAATGAGGTCATAGAGATAGTTTCGCTTTCCCGGACGCTTTGTAAAGTCTTCCAGATAGACCTGTGCTCCGGGGACAAGGAGTTCTTTGCACCGCCCGGTGTTTTTCACATGTACACCGACTTCTTTGCCCTCTAAGAGAACCGTTGCCACAAAGCGATTGGGACGAGAGAGAAACCTTGCGGAGACGACTGTTTGATAACGCATAATGGTTGTCCTTTCTGTGGGAGATTGTTGTCTTTTATTTTAGCATAATTTTGGGGGAGATGCAAGAGAACGGTTAGCGTAATAAGTTCTATGTACTAAACAAGTAAACATAGCCAGAAGATTTTTTGGTGCAGCAATTTTGTAAAAAATGCTGCTAGGGGTCAAGGGGGCAACGCCCCATTGTCGCTGTCCGCAGACAGCGAAACACTCCGGCGCAATCCTCATGCGCACGGAGCAGAGGGTGAGAAATCCGAGAGGATTTCGAGGGAGAGCGAACAAGACCGCTCTCCCTTTCTAACCGTACCAGAACGCCAAAGCCTTGGAAACGTTCCAGTGGAACGTTTTCAACGCACAAAAAACGCACGCAAACAAAAAGAGAGCGTACAACCCCCCCGGCAGCATTTTTTTACAAAAATTGCTGCATCAAAAAAATCTTCTGGCTGGGTGGACTTGTTTTACCTCTTTAGCTTTTTTACACGAACCCTAGCTTTTTAACTTGCATTTCCTCCTCCATTATGCTATAATAAGGAAAATCCACAAAAGGAGATCCCAAAGCCTATGGAGTTACTACAGCTTGAATATTTTTATGCCGTTGCCAAAAACCAACATGTGACACGCACTGCGGAACAGCTACATATTGCCCAGC